>JBLGCB010000114.1:0-16315 GCA_047617105.1 Phenylobacterium sp.
GTCGAGATGCAAAAGATTAAATATAAGTCTTTTAAAGACCGGGCGGGATATTACGCCAGTTTTCTCATTGCGAATCAGGCAGCAAAATTGGGTGAGAGCGCCGAACTTAAAGCCATTTATTGCATTGGCATATTAGGTTTCGTTTTTAATGATTATGGTGGTAACGCAGACGCCAAAGATGTCATCCACACTGTCCAATTACAAAACCAACACAATCAGGTATTTTACGACAAACTAAAGTATATCACCGTCGAAATGCCTAACTTTAATAAATCTTTAGCACAGCTGAAAACCCATTGTGATCAGTGGTTATACTTCATCAAAAACCTTAATTTATTAGATCAAATGCCAGAATTGTTTACTGGCGATATCATTGCTCAAGGTTTTGAAGTGGCTCGCGTTGCGGCCTTTGATGAACAGGAGCGTATGTTCTATGAAAGTAGTCTGAAAGATTACCGCGATATGTATAGCATCGTGAAAACGGCAGTTGATGATGAAAGGGAAAGATATCATCAGCAATATCAACAAAAGCACCAGCAGGGCAAAATCAAATCAGCCAATTGAAGCTGGCAGCATAATCGAGGTGAAACAATATGAGTAGTATCTTGGAAGCAATGCATGAAACGGCAAAAGATCTCACCGAAGCAGGTGCGATGGATGTACAAACCCTGCGCGAGTTTGATGAATTCTGCTTGCCTGAGGTCGAGGAGTATGACGCAGCGCATATCAAACCGATAAGAGAATAATCAATTTCACATAGACTTCCGTTTCCAGCCAGTGCAGTACGATGTTTGAGTTACAATAACTGCATCGTTTTTACTACAGAGCACAGAGCCACCCATGACATTAAACGTCGAACAATGCCAACAAGCTAGACTGTCTCGTGATGCCCGTTTTGATGGCAAGTTTTTTATCGCGGTGAAAACCACAGGTATCTATTGTCGACCCATTTGTCCGGCAACCTCGCCAAAAGAAGAAAACGTCAGCTACTTTTCGACCGCCATCGAAGCGGCCAATGATGGTTATCGCCCTTGTTTGCGCTGCCGCCCGGACAGTGCGCCGGGTTCTTGTGCGTTTAAAGGCGTAGATACCACGGTTGAACGGGCGTTAACCTTGATAGAGCAGGGTGCATTGGCCACGGGTTCGGTAGAATCGCTGGCCAGTCGTTTGGGTATTAGCGATCGCTATTTACGTTTGTTGTTTAAAGATAAGCTGGGCACAACGCCGAAACAATATGCGTTATATCAGCAATTATTGTTTGCCAAACAATTGTTGCATCAATCGAAGTTGCCGATCACCGATGTCGCTTTTTCTTCGGGTTTCAATATCTTACGGCGTTTTAACGACAGTTTTAAACAGCATTTTCAGCTCACCCCACAACAAATCAGAAAACAGCAGCAAACCTCGGCTAACCATATTGAATTGATCTTGAGCTATCGCCCGCCTTATTGCTGGGATTTCTTGCAGGGGTTTTTGCGTAAAAGGCTGATCCCGTCATTGGAATGGATTGGCGATAAGGGCGATGAGCGATATGGCAGAACATTCACCCACAGCGATGATGAGGGTAATACGTTACAGGGAGATTTTGAGGTGGTTCATCTGGCCGAGAAAAATGCCTTTAAGGTTAAATTGACCACCAGCCAACCGTTTAATATTTTGCCCGTGGTGAAAAATATTCGTCGAATGCTGGATTTGGATGCAGATGTCAGTGTGATTGAACAGCAACTATCGCAAGTGGATGGTTTGTCATCATCGAAGTTGTTATCAGGGTTGCGATTGCCGGGCATATGGGATCCGTTTGAAGCGGGTATTCGGGCAATTTTGGGTCAGCAAATCTCTGTTGAAGCGGCACGTAAACTGGTTTGTCAGGTGGTTGAGTGTTATGGCGAGTCTTATGCGCAAAAGGGCGATAACAATAATAGCGAGCATTTTTTGTTTCCCGGCCCGTCAATTTTATCAAAAGTTGATTTTGCTATCTTGAAAATCCCCCAGAGTCGCAAAAACACCCTGATGGCGTTTTCGCGCTATTGTGAAGAGCACCCTCATTACGACAATTTGGATGATTGGTTAACCATTAAGGGCATCGGCCCGTGGACGGTGAACTATGCCAAAATGCGCGGCCAGAGTGATACCGATATTTGGCTGTCTTCAGACTTGGGAGTCAAAAAAGCACTAGATTTGCTTGCGGCTGATGATGCTGATGAAGGTGATGGACAGGTTGATTTTAATTCGGATGCGGCCAAACCTTGGCGCAGTTATTTAACTTTTCAATGTTGGAACCTACTATCATGAACACCATTAAACACACGGCTAACAATGCTATTTATTTATCTACCCCACTGGGCCAGGTGATGATCGAAGCCAATGAGCAAGGTTTGACTCAAGTAGCTTTTGTTGAAGACGTAGAGCGTGAAGATGAACGCCCGAGCAATGCATTGGTACTGGAGGCAAAAAGGCAATTACAGGCCTATTTTGACGGTGAATTAACCAGCTTTGATTTGCCGTTAGCGCCCAAAGGCACAGAGTTTCGCACTAAAGTTTGGGCGGCGTTGCAACAAATTCCTTACGGTGAAACCGCCTGCTATGGTGATATTGCCAATGCGTTAAACAACCCTAAAGCGGTCAGAGCGGTGGGCGGTGCCAATGGGGCCAATCCAATTTCGATTATTGTGCCTTGCCACCGGATTATTGGCAAAGATGGTTCGTTGACCGGTTATGCGAGCGGAGTGGACAAAAAAGAGTGGTTGTTGGCGCTAGAGCGCGAAGATGAACCGGAGATTAGTTATGAAGAGTTGCTCGAAAACTTGAAGCAACATGGAAAAATATAAAGCCTGTGGCAAAAGCTCCAAATACCTGCTTTTGTCTCTCTTCTACCATCTAGCGCATCGTCAACCCTTTAGTATCCAGCAATTTAAAACTACTGGTCAGGCAACGGCTTTTGCTGATAAAACGGCATTCCTGACGGTTAGGCAAAATCATATTACAGCTTAATTTACTGCGATAAATGGCGCTGGCGGTATCGCTATCGCCGTTTTGTAGGCTCAGTTTAATATCATCAATATTGATTTGCTGTTTTTCATAATCGAGGTCTTTGGCTTTGCTGCATGAGGTCAGGTTGTTCAGCGTGATGGAAGTGTTTTTAAACTTCGAATCGGCAAAACTGACATTGTGAATATTGTTAAAGGTGATGCTGGTATTGGTGAAATGGTTTTTGACCAAACTGACGCCTTTGCGCAACAAAGCCAAATTTAATACCGAGTCGGTAAAGTGACTGTTATAAATCAATGAGCCGTCGACAATCCAGCTATTGAATTCAACCTGTTTGAAAGTGACGCGACGATAAACACTGGCACGCATATCAAGAAATTCGCCGTTGGTGCCATCAAATACGGTGTTACGCAACTGACTGTTAAACAACTTCCAGCGTGAGACATCGAGGTTAATCAATTCAAGGTTTTTCAAATCAAGCAATGGTGTGATGGTGTTGTAGATTTGATATGAAATCGAGGTTCTGGGGTATTGCAGCAGGTAATTGCTGTCGCGGACATAGGCCGTCAGTGCGCGAAAATCATGGTAATTAATGAAATCTTTGTCTTCTTCGAGGTATTTTAAATCAAATACTTCAGAGTTGGTGACCAAGGGTTTTTGATTACAGTTTTGCTCTTTATGGCACTGAGCATAAAAGTGACTGAGTTCTTCGCTAATCACATCTAGCCGTTGCTGCTCTAATTCAAACCAGAAAGTGTCGCATTTGCCATATTTAATCGGACATTTGAAAACGGGTTTACGCTGCACTGGCTCTGCCGAGAGTTTTACCAGTCCCTTCATGCCATAGAGTTTTTCGCGTTGGTTGGTTTGCTTCATCGCGGTTTCGTATTTTTCTATCGCCCGCTCCTGACGGGTCAATTCATCCTGGTTGGTGGATTGGGCAACACCATAAATGGCAATATATAAACCCACCACAGAGCCGACGCCGATATAACCATTTTTGCCGAAGATACCTTCAAATGCATGGTATAACCAGCTAAAAGGCGGAATATAAGTAAAAATGTAGATAATCAACAGGGTCGGTTTATAACACAAATCGACTAGGCGTTTTAACCACCACCAGTGGATCATCGCTGATGACGAATGATCAGCCTGATATAAATGCTTGATAAAGAGTATCAGCTCAGATTTTAGCTCAGAGGGTGTTTTCATGGTGGATAACTTATGGCACTCATTACTCGGCGGTTTCACTGTATTCTAGCGGGTTTTGTCGGCCAATGTCTTATTTGTTGCCGATTTTATTTGCTGTGAAGATTCAAATCGATGGTGTAAGATCAGCCGCTCCATTTATTCTCAGGCAATCTCCATGCAGCAGCTAGAACCACAACAGCAAGAACAGCAACAACCCCCAGAAATCGCCATCAAAGCCGCCGCCCGCAAAAATGCACAATTTTTAACTGTGCTCGGGGCGGCGGGGTTATTGATTTGTATGTTGGCTGCCAATTTTTGGTGGGACAGCGCGAGGTTGGTATTGGTGTTGCTGATTCTGGTGAGTTTTTTAGTGATGCTGGTGGGGGTATTCAAACACTTCGAACCTCAAGACAGTTTTATTTTGAGTCCGTCGGCATTGCAGCATTTCCATCGCCATGGCAATTGGCTGGTAAACTGGGACAATATTATGCTCATTGCCCAGCCAAAAGTCACCGTGGGGATTGAAAGCAAAGAACTCAATTATATCGGTATTAAATTGCGCGATTTAAGTTTGCTTAGCGGTGCGATTTCTCCCCGTTTGGCCAACCGTTTGTTGCATGAGCAGCGTGATTTGCACGTTTTACGTTGTAAACAAACTGGGGTGAGTGTGTTCGAAGGCATACTCAATGATAACCCCTATAAAACTACGGCAGGTAAAAAAGTGACTGGCCCAGTGGCGGCATGGTTACACCGTACAGAGCAACTGCGCGAGGCGTTGGGTTATGATTTGTATATTCCGTTGAATGCAAGTGATCGCAGCCCGGATGAATTTATTGCTTTGCTTAAACAATGTAAGGCAGCGGCGGGAGATTATGAAATATTGTACACAAAGAACAAATGATATTCATCATGGTATATAATCCTTGGTCATGACTGACTCTCAAATACAACACCAAGCACAACACCAAACCAACGGCCAAGCGCCATTTCAATTGGCCAATATCACCGTCACACCAAACACTGATCAGTTAAGGTGTGGTGAGGTGACCCTCGACATCCAATCTATGGCAATGAAAGTGTTATGCTACTTTGCAGCCCATCCTGATAAGCTTATCACCCGTGATCACTTGCGTGATGCGGTGTGGCAAAATTCAACGGCCTCCAATCACACCATCAATAATAATATCTACAGTTTGCGCCAGGCGCTGGCAAAACTAAATCCAGATCATAAATATATTCATACCGTCACTGGTGGCAATGGTAACGGTTATCGGCTGCTGGTGCCTGTCACTCATACCACCACTAATACCGCCACTCATACCATCACTCTGGTTAACGATAAAATCCCAGAGCAAGCTGAGCCAAAAATAACAAAGGGTTGGTTTACTGGACTGCCGTTGTTAATGATGTTGTTAATGATGTTGTTGATTGCGCTGCTGGTGGCCAGTTATCCGTTTTTAGCGCCACCTGATTTTAATCAATCCAGTATTTTCACCACACAAGAGGGCCGTGAACAAAGTCCGGCGATTAGCGCTGACGGACAGTTGCTGCTATATAGCCACCGAGCCAATCGGGATGGGTCATGGGAATTGTATGCCAGCAAGCTAAGCCAATCCTCTTTAGAGGAAGGACAAGCACAGGCCCACAAAATTTTTGCAGGCCAAGGTCACTACGATAATTTTGTCAGTATTTCAGCCAACCAGCAACGATTGGCGTTTATTCGACTGATCAAAGGGCAGGAGGGCATATATATCGCTGATTTCGATAACCAAGCTTTAATCGCCAGCAATGCCCATCGAGTATTGCCGCTGAGCCGGGTCAACCTGTCTCCGGCCATCAGCTGGTTGGGCGATCATCAGTTTTTTTATACTGCCAGAGAAAAACCTCGCGCCCCGTTGCGGATTTATTTGTATGACTTGATTTCAGCCAGTTCGAGCCAAATTAGCGCGCCGCCACTCAAAACCGATGGTGATTATGCCCTGATGCTCTCACCCAATCAGCAAACGCTGGCGGTGATGCGTGGTGAAGGAGTAACGGGTTTTCGCTTATATCTGTATAACATCGAGAGCCAGGTTTGGCTCAGAACCAACGTTCACAGTACAGACTTACGGTTGAATATCAGCTTTAGTGATGACTCTGGCCAAGTTTTCTTTGTTGATGGTCAGGGTTACTTGAGCAGTTACGATATCGTTGAACAATCGACCGAACGCTTGTCATCTGTGCAACACCCGGGATATTGGCCATTAAAAATTCCCGGCAAGCAGCAGTTTATTCTGCAACAAGACTGGGGCGTATCTTCATTAACCACTCAAATCATGCGTTATAACAATCCACAAAAGGGCGGCGATGGCACCCCGACCATGATAGTGAATAATGGTTTATCGATTCGTTCGATTGAAGGGGTAGCGGATGGTGGGCTGATTTTTGCCGCGGTAAAAGCCAATTTTGATATTGAGCTGTGGCGTTATCAACCCTCTGTTAAAGGAAAGAGGAAAGGAAAGAGGAAAGGAAAGAGGAAAGGAAAGAGGAAAGGAAAGAGGGAAGGAAATGGCCAGGCCAAAGCGTTTAAGCTCAGCGGATTTGTTGAAAAACCGCAATATCGTTATCCATTAAGTCTGAGTTGGTTAAAGGATTCAGATAAGGCGTTGCTGTCTATGGGTGGCAGTTGCCGAATGGTCGATATCAATAGTGGAAAAGACAGCCCTTTGTGTCCGGCCGATCAGCAGGTCACTGCCGGTACCTTTAGCGCCGATGGTCAATCGATTTTATTGGCCGGGCAGCAACAAGAATTACCAGTTGGCGTTAAAATGGGCCTGACGGGTTATCCATTTGACAAACTTCAAGCCCTAAGCCATGCCAGTATGGTGCAACAAGACTTACAGGGGCAGTACTATTATCGCTATGAACCAGGTTATGATATTTATCATTACAATCCGCAAACCGGGCAAAATCGTTTGCTGATTGACCGGACTTATCTGAATCATGGTTATTCGAGCAATGATTTTGTGATTAGCGAAGGCGAAGGTGGCGGTGAAGGTGGCGGTGAAGGTGTTAGTGGCATTTATTATATGGATAAACCCAAGGGTAAAAGCAATGCGGTTTACTTTTATGATTTCGCCAGCCAGAGTATCAAGCATGTGATTGATTGCCCCAATGAATATCCTAATATTGCATTAAGCGATGATGAACAATTTATTTACCTGATTCATTCAGTGGATAATGACAGCGCTTTACTACTGCTAGAACCTTGGTAACTATTCAGCGCACTCATCTTTCGCACCATAACGGCGTTATTTTCGTACTCAAACAGTTACATATTCTTATATGCGCCTATTTTCCGTGCGAAAATGCCTTGTTCTGAAGCGAAATCTAAGCACGCTGAACAGTTACGACTTTTGAAAAGCAATAACATTGAACACAAAAGCATAAAACTTAGATAATGATTGATCATCTGCTTGTTTTATAAGGCTTTTAGAGGAATGAGTTGGCCAAAGCCGCACACCCGATAAACCTGCTTAAACTCACCAAAAATCCCACTATGTGATTAATATCACTCACTTTTATCTCGTTATTTTAGCCCCGCTAACATTCAACCCAAAACTATCATTAGAGCCTGATTTATCCGTCAAATGATAAATCATTATCACGGTTGATTTGCACTGTCATGGACTTTTCAGATTAATAGAGTGGCGAACGGCGTTGATGCCTTTGCAGCTTTTAACAATAAATAAAGCAAACAATCTAATACAATGACAGGTAAAAATATGTTCCAAACCAAAATCTATCCAAAAACACCACAACGGCAAAAAAGTCGTCTTTCTCAACTGATTTTCGCAGGGCTAATGACCCTCGGCAGTACTGCCAGTTATGCGGCAGATGTGTGTGAGCCAGACGCCTTTAATACCACCAGTGCTACCACCGTGATTAATGAAATTTATCGTCAAGGGGTTTTGTCTGGCGACTGTATCGGTGAATTATTTGAAATCAACAGCGATACCGCGCAGACGGTATTTAGAACCAACACCCTCAATGCGGTGATCGACGCCGCTGATGATTTGGCGTTAAATTATGGTGGCGGCGGTGATGACAATCTTGCCAGCCTGTTTTACTTTTTACGAGGGGCGTATTACGTCGACAGCCTCTATTCTGGTTTCTCTATTAATACCAGTGTCGCGGGAGATGCGGCCAATGCGATTGACCGCTTTGTTGATAATCGTTACTTCAAATCCAATAGCGCCGGTAATGCCGAATTGGTCTATAACGCCATCGTGTTGATTGACAGTATCGGCGAACATCGCCAGTTTTATCCGATGATTAAAGACTGGTTATCAAGCTGGAGCCAGAGTTATCAAGACACCAAAGATATGGATTTGGTGATTGAAACCATTTTATATCTGCTTAAACGAGAGTTTCGCGAAAACGAAGATTTGATGTTGGATGACCCGGCCGTGATTAACGCACTCGAAGATTTTCTCGATAACAGTTGGATGTTAGGCACCGAGCTAGAACCACAATTGGCCAAAGGGGCCAATCTGCTGGGATATTTCACCACCCTAGAATGGTATAAACAAGACAATAAAATTGAAGCGACGGTGGATAATGCGCTTAATAATTTGTTTGTCCAATATGGCCCAACCAGCTCGGGTAAGTCGTTGTGGGGTAATGCCGCAGGTGAGGCCAGTTACTGGGGTGATTGTTCGAAGTACCATGAGGATGTGTGTAATTTTGAAAGTGCTTTTGTTGAGCCGCTGTTAAACGATGTTTATTACTGCGATGACTTTTTGAATAATGGTAGTAATACCCGCATTCGTGCTCAGGATATGACGACCACCCAAGGACGCGAAACCTGCGAGTTGCTTGATTTGGAATTGACCCGTTTTAGCGCTCGTTTTGGCACCACGGTGGTAAAGAACGATAACAGCGATACCCTGGACATGGTGATTTTTGACAGTAAAACCGATTACCAGGTATACAGCCCGGCGATTTTTGGCAATAACACCAATAATGGTGGCATCTTCCTTGAAGGTGAGCCGTCAAATATTGATAACGAAGCCCGTTTTATCACCTTTGAATATGAAGACAGCAATGATCCGGGTTTTAAGATTAAAAACGTCGAGCATGAATATGTTCATTATCTTGATGGCCGAATCAATAAATACGGCAGTTTCAGCACCGCGTCACCGTCGAACGGTGGCAATACCGTGTGGTGGAGTGAAGGCTTGGGTGAATACGTCGCTTGGCAAGACAACAGTGAATATGCCCCCGATGCGATGATGGAAGGTTATTTTACCTTAAGTGAAGTGTTTAACACCGATTACAACCACTCCATTGCGCAAATCTATGACTGGGGTTATGCCGCCAGCCGTTTTATGAAAGAGTGTCACGGTGATGATGTTGATATCATTTTGACCAACCTGCGCAAAGGCGACTACGGCAGCTATCGTCGTTATCTCGAAAAAATTGGCACCAGCTACAACAACGAATTTGATGATTGGACCCCAGGTTTGGCGGCTAACGAATCTGGTTCACAAACCAGTCGCGCTTGTTATGGCACCAGCACCAGTGCATCCGGTATTTCGTTGAGCGCACAAACCATTAGTGAGGGTAGCTCAATATCGGTTTCATTGGGCGAAACCGAAGAAATCCTGTTTCGGATTGCTGTGCCAAGTGCGATCCCGGAGGCGATTAATGTCACTTTGACCAATGAAGACGGTGATGTTGATATTTATGTATTGGCTGACGAAGCGGCGTATATGGGCGGTTATGACTGTAAAAACGATGATTTTTGTAGTGTTGAATTATCACAAAATACCCCTGACTACTATTACATCATGGCGCGTGGTTATTATGATGATAACTCGGCAACGTTAACGGTGACTTTTGGTGAAAGTAATACAACCCCTGAGCCGAACCCAGATAATGGTTCATGGCCATCTACCAATAACGAGTTTATCGATAGCTTTACGTTGGCGGGTATCACTAAAAACACGGGTGATGATGGTGGTTACGGTGACCATAGTGGTCAAACGGCCATTGCCTTGACTGATGGCGATGCAATAGCGATTTATTCTGATGCCAGTTTCAGCGAAAACTGGGCGGCATGGATTGACCTCAATGATGATGGCAGTTTTGATGCTGCTGAGCAGGTGTATAGCGCCAGCGGTGGTAGTAGCACCAATGGCACAATCAGCTTGCCTAGTGGTGGCAATACCGACATAACAGGCACCCATGTAATGCGTATTGCGATGGCTTATGGTGAAACCCCTGATCCGCTGGGGTTATTCGCCTCAGGAGAAATCGAAGACTGGACCGTCACTATCGCTAGCACCAACGGTGGCGATGATGATGAATTGTCTAATGGCAGCAGCCGTGTCATTGCTGCGGGTGCAGACGAACAGGTTCGGGCGTTTATCAATGTGCCTGCTGGTGCCACCAATCTGGTGATATCTATCAGGGGTGCCGATGGTGATGCCGATTTGTATGTCAATTACGGCAGTTATAGCAGTAGCAGCAGTAATGCTGATTGCTTTAATGATGTCGGCGGCAGCAATGAAACCTGCGATGCGGATGACATTGGTGCCACCCAGTCAGGCACATATTATGTGGTGGTGAAGGGTTATCGTGATGGCAGTTTCTCTAATGTGACGCTATAAGCGAGTTACGATTAATGGTAGGGTGCGCATTGCGCCAGCTTGTGTGAAAAGTCTCATTCACCGTAGGATGTGGTAGAGCCTAAGGCGAAACCCATCAGAATTGGGCGATAAATAGCGACTTTACTATTATTTCTGACAAAAATGATGGGTTTCGCTGCGCTCTACACCATCCTACGACAGTTTTCACATATACACAGAACAGGAGAATAATCATGAAAAGACTCACTATTGGTATGATTGCTGTTATAGCAGTTATTATGTTTAGCACAGTGATGATGACTGAGAAGGTTAACCAGAATATTGCATCAGAGCTGAAAACAACCCCTCCTGCGGCCGCAGTAAAACCAGCCAAACCCGCGCGTCAAATTACCACTAGGGTTGAACAGGTAGGCTTAAATGCGCAACAACAGCAAAGCCTTCAAGGTGTTAAGGCGGCTTATGGTCAACAGCGCAAACACTTATTACAACAAAGAAAACAATTGTCTGGTGAGGATTATCGCCAGCAATTAAAACAGATTAAAGCACAACATCAGCAACAACTGGCCGGATTGATGAGTGAACAGCAATATCGGTTGTATCACCAACACGCTTCGCGAAAACGGGCAACTCGGGATAAACATCTGGAGAAGGAGAGAGAAACACATCGGCATTAATGTGAGGAGTTATTTAAATAGGGATGTAGGTTTCACACAAAGGTGACAATTAAAGCACCGCAGCAAGCGAAGGCCGTAATTGAGCAAAAGTGGTCCGGGCTGCCATAGAATATTGATGTTTACCTTCGATCATGCCTTTTAGTTTTTCAGAGGCTTCGCTTCGTTTGACGGGGTTGTTGATAATTTCATGCACCAGATGTTTTACCACCATGCAAACATTTTGTCGTTCATCAATTAACTGGTCGCGTAAATTCAAACCAAAAACAGCAATACACATTGCTCCCCGAGCCGTATGATGGCCCATAATGCCAGTGTCGGTGTCTAAAACCAGATGGTTTTTGGGGTTATCTTCATCTTTGTCACTGGCAGGGTTAATTAACAAAGGTTGTTCTTGGGTCTCGCCTCCCGGTTCAGTGGCATGGACACCTTCGACAGGAAAGCGGCTATGTTTGCCGATTTTAATATCACCAATGGTGCTGGCTTGATTGCAAATAGTGCAGGCAGGCAATAGATTACCGACATCATAAGCCAGCCAATAATAGCCCGGATGTGACACCGGATCGTCAGCTTCATTGGTCACTGCGCCTTTGGGGCGAAAATGCTCAACATCGCCGCGCTGAAACTGGATGATATTGGCTTCACAATAAGCACACTTGCCATAAAATGGTGCGGCTGTGGTAAAAAAGTAATCGCTCTTAATGCTGCTGCGTCGATATAACCCTTGCTTAAATTCGGCTTTCTCTCCGGTTTCCACCAGTGCGCTAACACGTTTGCTCTCCTTTTTACAATCGGTTAGCCAACGTTTCCAGATAAGGCTTTTTGTTGGGTCGATATCACTTAATGGCTGCAAAGTGATTTTTATCATAATGCATCGCCAATGCTGAACAACTCTCTGAGTTCGCTTTTGGCTTCTTCATCCAGCGAATCCGCTGTCACATTGTTTAGTACTCGCTTTAATGAATCATCAACAGCCTTATCTATCTGACGTTCAATGGGACTTTCGCCTTCTGACAGGGCTTCTTGAAGCTGGGTGCTGAGATTTTCAAACTCGCTTTGCTCTGCTTCACTGCGCTGAGTTTTGCCCAGCAGTGTTGAAAACCTGTCAATTAAATCTTCGCTGCCAGGATTACGAGTGGTGACTAAACCGAAGGCATCAGATACCAATATTTGATCTGCTCGCCTGCCCATGATGGTGCTTTGATCAATCACTCGCTGGTTGATGATACCTGGCTCAGTTTGCTCCAGCTTAATCAGTAAACCCGCATCCACATCAACAATACCCGACGCGGTTAAAGGGGTATGGGTGGTGGCAATAATTTGGGTTTGGGGAAACTGTTTGCGTAACCGCTCGACAATAAATCGTTGCCAGCGCGGGTGAAGATGCTGTTCAATCTCATCGAGCAATAATATGCCGCCAATATTCGGGTTATCGGTGAGGCGGTCGGCGTAAATTAGCCAGCCAATAAAATCTAATACCCATTGCATCGTCACCCGATAACCATCACTGAGCACAGACACCGGAAACTGCCCCCAAGGACCACTTAATTCAAAGCCTGTTTGCGGATAACTCAAGGTATCTTCTGGGGCATCTAACATCAAAATTTGCAACAGCTTTTGTTCTAATAGGCGGCGGGTGGATTTATTGCGTTTTAATAACACCAATTCAGGGTTTTGCATCGAGGTTTGGTCATCAAACAAAGATTTGACCGCATCAAAAGCGCTGTATTTTTCGTAACTGGCGACCGCTTTGCCCGAACGATGCACACCATAACCACAAACAAAGACATCAGACCATGGAAAGTCTTTTACCGGTTTGGTTTTTTGCCGGACGATTTCTTCACTGTCTTGTGCGTTGTCGCCAGTTTTTTGAATCTCAGTGGTGATGGTGTAGGTTTTTTTCGGCTGATGGCTGTTCCCTGAGGCGTCGCATGAGCTGTCACAAAGGTAAAGGGTGATTTTCGCCACATCACAGCCTTTGCGAATAAAGCTGCCGGGTATTTCTTTGATCAGTGCAATGGCCTCACTTTCACGGCAAAGGCCTAAAGCGATACTGCGTAATAGGGTGGTTTTACCTGCTGAATTGTCGCCCAAAATCATTGACCACAACACGGTTTCATCATTGTTATCTGTTTGTGCTTGCATCAATACGGTGAGTTGTTTAAAGCACCGAATATCGGTTAATACCACTTTTGTCAATTGCAGATTGGGTTTGGCGGGTTTTGCTGGTTGCTGGGTTTTTATTGATAATGATTCGGCAAAAGAAGGTGGTTTTTGTCCCAAATGGGAAAAATCTTGTGGTTGAAATCCATACTCTGATAACTCAATTCCCCACTTCATTTTCGATAAACCCACATGCTCTAACACTTCCTCGGCATCAACCATTTCATAGCTCACCTGGCATTGAATCTCCTTTTCATCTTCAGTAAAGCGTTTTATGACCGTATAGGGATAAAAGTGAGGGTTATCGCTGCTGCGACAAACAGAACAAGTGCAAGGCAACCATTCATCGACTTTTAATTGTGGGTAAGACTGATGAATATCTGTTAATGTCTCATCGACAATCCGCAACAAATCTTTTTTATGCTCACCCGCTAGCGACACGGTGATCTGACGTTGTGGGTAATCTTCAATCACCCGGGCTTGGGTGTCCTGATACTCCAGTACCACGCCATCCTTCCACACCACTTCTTGATCAACAATCAATGGATGTAAAGCGACGATAAACCGGGTAATAATACCTTTAGGCATAAAGTCATAGCGATATTTCATCGTCAGGTTGTCATTGTCATCCCACGCATAATCGGGTTGGGTCAGTTCGAGTAATTGTGGGGCAATATAAGTATCGCCATTATCAATGGCATAACAGAGCTTAAATTTAATCATCAGTTGCAATAAGGCCATATGCATTGAGGCATATTTTTCTTCTGCCCAGATGGCCTTAAGCGTACTCAGGCTAAAACGGCCATGAGTCGCCAATATATCATGGTGATCGAGCACCCGGTAAACCGCATCAGTGCCCCAAGTGGGTTTAAGAATAACGATATCTTTGAGTAAAGGATCATCCTGAAAATGCAGGCAAATGCCCAAATCATGAAGGTAACCGCTCAGTTGTAGCTTATCCGCTGTGTTGGTAAAACCATGCTGCTCACACAGCGCCAGATATTCTTTAAGGCTAATATGATCACGACTATCCTGCTCTAGCACTTGTCGAACATCCTTCCAGGTGCGAGGTAATGGCGTGCCGATATGGGGCAGTTGTGCCATTTGTTGTTGCACTGCATCTAATACCGCCTCTAAACCCCGGTTGGTGGCCAAATTGACCGACAATACCTGTTTTAGATTGCCAAACCGCTCACGCAAGCGAGTTTCATTGATATCTCGAATGCGATCTTGTTTTTCATTTTTAACAATCAATACCGGGCTATTGTCACTGAGCAATTCAATAATGCTGAGCCAGTAGTTAAAATCTGTATCTTCTTTACGATTATCTGCTACCAATACATACACAGAGCGTTTGGTGAGAAAAAACTGATGGGTGGCATGGTAAATTTCCTGGCCACCAAAATCCCAGATATTGGCGCGTAAATCTTGTTGAATGGTCTGCTTTTGGCCATCACGTTCAATATCAAATTGGGTGGGGAAATCCCACTCAATTACATCAATACCCTCAGTAGAGTGTTGGTTGTCAGTTAATTGATATTGCGCATTTTCTATCTTTTTCGCCAGCGTAGTTTTACCCGCACCCCCTTCACCGACAATAATTAACTTGGCTTCGCTCAGGTAGTCTTGGTCGGTTTCGAGCTGAATAAAGTAGTTTCGAATGGAGTCAATACCTTTGCTAACTACTTCAGGTGGTGGGGATTGGATGGGTTGACCGCTTATACGCAGATATTTAAGGTTTTTGAGTTTAAGGATATCAGCGGGAATTGCCTTGATTTCTCCTTGTTTTCCTCTGCCACTGATATTCAAATAAGTCAAGCATTTGAGTTCAAAGATCGGCTGTGGAAAAACGTCAAACTGATTATATTCTACACTCAAGTGCTTAAGCTTGCTCAGTTTGGTCATGCCAACGGGGATTGTGTTAAGTTGGTTGCGCCCAATGTAAAGTGCTTCGAGCGCTTGTAGTTCAAATAACCAATCTGGCAGAGAGGTGAGTTGATTACCACTAAGATTAAGAAATTTTAGCGATGTCAGTTGGGCTATGCCCTGAGGGATTGATACCAAATGATTGCCAGATATGCTCAAACCTTCCAATTGACCTAAGCGAGTGATATCTGTCGGGATAATATGTTGTGCTCTGTCTGCCATCTCAAGTTCAGTGAGATTGACTAGGTCATAAACCTCTGCTGGCCAAGACTCAATATCCGATTCGATACGAAGCCCGGTGATATTTTCAGCTGAAACCCCGCATTGTTGCCATACCTTATAATCTAACATTAAACCAGGCATATCAGGCAGCTGCTTGATGTCGTTGGCAAACAAATCCAACTGTTTTAGTTTTTTTAACTTTTTGATTTTGTCTGGGATTGAAGTGATGTTGCTGTTTCTGAGCGATAATACCTCTAAGTCAGGTAACGCAAAAACTTCATCTGGAATTTCGGTTAAATTAGAGTAGTGTAGCCGAAGGGTTTTGGATTGATTCTTTTTGGCTTCACGGATTCGATTCAGAATATTAGCAGGTGTTTCAGGCATCTTCCGAGCTTTTATGGTTATGGCCAACTTTTGGCGAGTGTGGCGAATGGCGGTTTGCATGTTCAGCAAGAATAAACGGCTTTGGTGATTTAAACAAGTGTGGTGGCGATGATTTGGGTGGATGAGAGGTTCAAAGGC
>JBLGCB010000115.1:0-16303 GCA_047617105.1 Phenylobacterium sp.
ACAGTCAATCCCTTTGCAGAAAAAGGTATTTGGGGCATTCTATTTTGGCTGCTAACATTTGCAGTCACTGGTTTTAATCAAGATATTTTCCCAAATAGTAACATTGCTAAAATTTCATCTGTTATCATTCCTATCCTTGCTGTTCTTGGCGCATTTTTTATTGTCATTCACCAGTCCATACAAAAAGACCGATATAACGAGAAGCAATTAAAAGGCGAAGTAACACCAAACTTAAACAACCATATTATAATTTGTGGTTGGAATAACAGAGTTCCGGCCATCATTCGTAATTTACTCAGCCAATCAGCCCCCGACCTCAGTCACAAAATACTGGTGGTGGCTGAAGTCGACGAAGAAAAACCGCTGGAAAAATATGGCCTTGATAAACGCAAAGTCCACTTTTACCGAGGTATAAGCTCTTCTCACAAAGTATTGCAAGCCGCAGACATTGAAAGAAGCTTTTGCTCTATTATCGTTGCGGATGACAAAAAAGTTCAGCAAGGTAATTTTCGCAGTGTGTTCACCGCTTCAGCCATACGAGAATTGACCAAGAAGAAGGAATATTATCCGATCATCGCAGAAGTATTTTATCAGGATAATATTCATTATTTTAAAGACTATGATGTACAAAGGCTACTTTGTTTAAAAAGCTACACAATTCGCTTTTTATCCCACGCCATTATCAATCCGGGTGTCAGCGATATCCTATTGAACCTTTTGGCGTTTGATCCCCCATATCAATTAGCTAAAGTATCAGCCCAAAAATATGGTATTGATAAAAAAACCTATGCTGCAAGTGTTGAGTTATTAAGAAAGAAAGATATACTTTTATTAGGTGTCTATCAAGAATCAAAAGGAATTGTCCATGATCCACTCGAACTGGAGTTCAGGGAAGACAGCCCTTACTTTACCAACCCAATACCAGGTGAACTTGAAACCACCATTGCCATGGATGATCACCTGATTATTCTTAAGAATGTTCCCGGCGGCCATTCAGATAACGATAGCATTCAACAAAAAGAGTTATTTACCGCAGTAAACTGCAACCAAGAAACTATTTTGGTTATCGGTGGTCACGACATCGCCACCAATTTGTGTGCTCAAATATCGAATAAAGTTAACCGTGTTATACAATTAAAACTCAACGAAGCAGAACCATGGACTTATGACGACGATGTATTTCACCTTGATAAAGGTAGTAACTTCGATATATATGAAACAAATAACTTACTAAGTATTTTAAACGACACACGAGCCCC
This sequence comes from Phenylobacterium sp., assembly GCA_047617105.1. Lineage (GTDB taxonomy): Bacteria > Pseudomonadota > Gammaproteobacteria > Enterobacterales > Alteromonadaceae > JABSOG01. The sequence continues at coordinate 1,260 of JBLGCB010000115.1, forward strand.
CTTGATGGACGTCACTCGTATTCTGGCCCTGACACCAAACCCAAAAGTGAATAACCACTTGAGCAGCGTCTATCAGGATGATGAAGTGCTCAAAATCATTACCATTCTTAAACACCACTTCAAAGATAAACAACAAGCGGCACCCCACATTGCGGCCGAAATTAAAGATATGAGCAATAAGGAGTTATTTTATTATGCCAATGTTAATCAGTTAGTGCCAACCAACCAACTTATAGAACATGTTATCTCAAGGATGGTTTTTCATAGTGGCAAAGTATCGGGCTTTATTCTCAAAGCAATGAGTTATCACCAAAACAACAAACTTGTTCGCATCGAAAAATGGGCTGCCCATAAGCTAGTCCAGAAAGTAGATAGACCATTAATTGGCTCGACTTACGATGAGATCTTATTATATTGCTTACCAAAAGGAATTCAGCTTATGGCAATCGAAACTACCACCGAAACGGGGAGTAAAGATGTCATCATTAATCCAGATACAAAAAGCAGTGATAGTACACGCGGTTTAGACTTAGCAGATAAAGTGTTTGTATTGGTAAGAACACAGCATTAGCGAGTCCAAAATAATAACGAGGGACACAGAAGTAGAGATCCTCTCTTCTGTGATTCAACATCAGTCCCTAGTCATAATCCTCGGCATTCGTAAATGGGTGATCCGCCCTTTTGTTTTGTTGATATCAGAAAACAGTTTAATCTCCCGCAACACCGTACTAATTATATCCTGACCCCCACGGCCAAACTTTTCAGAATGAATCTGCGGGACCAACGCGGTTTCACTCTCATTAATTTGCTGCCAGACATGATGAATCTGTGCCCAGTACAAAGTGCCCATCATCAAACCGAGCATGGCACCAATGCCCATCCCTCGATACTCAGGAATGACATACGCATAAAGAAAGTCGCAATTGAGACCAATCAGGTTCACTTGTGTGTCTTCTTGATCAACATTTTCACTTAAGAACAAATCAAAGGAGGTAAAAGCGATGGGTTTGGTCGGATCTTCTGCGCTGTAAATCACCAACCGATAATCTCTCCGTTGGTGATCCGCCTGGCGTTTTTCGTTGCCATCAAGGCCAACACAGATGTGATCATGTTGACTTTGGTTGTCAGCAAACGGACAAAAATAATCCATCAATTCGCTCTGGCTGACAAAAGCCGGACAATCATAAACCAGTACCGGTGGCTGCTGACGAATGACTGGCCAGTTAGGGTGGTTCTGTAGACAAATTTCCATATCCATATGGGTCAGTACTTCAACAAATCCCACTTCATTAGGGTACATGGCATAACCTGCAAATAATTCAAGTTCGCCAAAGATAAGATGTTCGTCACTTGCGTTCATGATGGCCATAATCTGATGATGAGAAACTATTAAAAAGTCTAGTTCACCGCGGTGTACAGCGCAAGGAGGTAGGGAACACTTGAGTTAATCTAAGGCGACTGCACTCACTGGTAAAGGCCAGTAAAGCAAGTGCTTTACTAGCCTTTACCGTCCTTTACCAATGTGTTAAATTGTTATACAGTGATACAAACGATTAAAGGTAGTACCATGAAGCCAGTAAATTGGTATTTCAACAGAGCGACATTGGCCGAAAATTACTTAAAGAGCGTCGGTTTGAGTCCTATTCCCCGGATCGCTTTATTGGGTGTAAGACGAATAGGAAAAACAGCATTCTTATTAAATGATATTGCACCCAAGGCAATCGAATTAGGATTTTTCCCGGTTTATGTCAATATGTGGGCAAATTTATCCGCGCCACAAGAGCACATCCTTAATACCTTTAATGACTATATTGATAGCCAAAAATCAGGAATAGCTGGTTCTGTGTCTGAACTATTGTCATCTGAGGTGAAAAAACTGGATATTAATTTAGGCATCATAAAAGCGTCAGTCGACACCAGTATTCCAGCCAAACCAGTGCCAACATCGCAAATAGAAGAAATTAATCACTTACTCAAAAAGCTGGTCAATCTCGCCGCCGAGAAAGATCAGCGCTTGTTGTTTATTCTTGATGAGATCCAGCATTTGAATACATCTGAAGAATTCCTACCCGTTCAAGCTTGTCTACGTACTCAATTTGATACTTTTGAAGATATCTGTGTCATTTATGCGGGTTCGTCTCGCGGTGGAGTATCGGCAATGTTTAATAGCGATACTGCCAATTTCGGCAAAAAACAGCTATCAATGCCCTTTTACAACAGTGCTTCATTAGTCGATTTTCCATGTTTGGATGAAGAATTTGTTGAGTTTTATCATGCAACATTGAGCGACAAGTTTGACCTAAATTACAGCCTCGGTGCATTAACTGACTGTTTTAGTGCATTAGATTTTTCGCCATTTTGGTTTCGAATGCTGGTGTCTGAATTAACCACCAACAGAATCCCGCTGGCAGATGCAATGGCTAAAGTGAATGCTCGTATTCGTCTTGATGGCGGGCTGGATGAAATCTTAGCAAAGATGACCGCATTAGATATTATTGTTTTTGTCCGGATTTACCATCATCAAGCGCTATATTCAAAAAATGCACTAGATGAGTATTCAGAGCAACTAAAACGTAAGGTTAACAAAGGGTCTGTGCAAAATGTTGTCAGCAAGTTAAAAAAATCTGGGGTGATAACCGAAGCAGATAATAAGTTTTTTATCGAAAAAGTAGGGCTTTATGAAATATTAAAGTGATAAAAACGGTTTCTCTGAATATGTAGCAAACGGCCCTGACAGCATCCGTGCCTAGGGGTTCGAAATTTTATCATCATAATCCAAGGATCATCTTCTCCGACTTCAACCCCCGAGCCATCACCGCGATACACAACCCCGCCAGCCCCAATGAACTGGCCGAACTCACCAACAATGCCCAACCATTAACATCCACCCCCTTAAGAAAATCACTGATCAATTGGGTCTGCCCCGTCAACGGCAACCAGGCCAACACCGGATGTTCAATGTTGCCCACCAAGATAATCATCGGCAACATCATTGGCAGCATGATCGTTAGGGTGATATACGACTGCGCCTCTTTAAAGGTTTTTGCCAAGAATGAGGTCACCAGCTGCATCGCCGCCGCAAACGCCGCCAAGGGTACCAGTGCAATCCATATTAATATGGCCATCCACGGGGTAAAATCAAAATCTAAGCCAATCAGGTGCAATGGCACAAATTGCAATACCACCACCATCAGCGTTAACGTTAACCCCGCCCCCACCACGCTAAAAAATGTGGTATTAACGGTTTTGGCCAACACCAACACCACAGGCTGCACTGGCTGAGCCAGCAAAAATTCCAGTGAGTTACGCTCACGCTCCCCGGCACTGGTATCAATCGCCACATTGGTCGAGGCAACAAAAACCGACATTAACACAAAGGTGCTCATCATCCCCAAATAAAACCCTGCCCGAGACTGCGCACTGCTGGTATCCTGCTCCACCAAGTCAACGGGCTGTGCTACCGATGGTGCAATCCCCCTAATCATCAACCGCATCGCCCCCAGTTGGGCTGAGTAGCCGTCAATCACCCGCCTCACCCGATCAATTCTCGGCTGAATTGAATTATCAGAGTAATCTGCCCGCAGGGTAATCTTGGCCGGTTCTGACTGGTTGACTTGTTGTGCAAATTGTTGATCAATGATAAGGGTTATTTTACTGTCCACCGCCGCTTTGCCTTCTCCCTCGTTAGCTCCCGCTTTATCATAGATTTTGCGCCGCTCTAGCATATCTACTAGGCTAGGAAAGTACTCTGCACCTTCAAGGGTAATGCTAATCGGCTCCAGCGATTGTGATTTGTCTACCGCCAACATCAATGACATCGCAAACATCCCCGGCCCCAACACCGCAATTGACATCGCTGCGGTAAAAGCCCTTTTATCCCGCACCGAATCCAACCATTCTTTTTTCAGTAAATTGATAAATAACCGTATCATGCTGCTATTCCCTCTTCAGAGCCAATGATCGCCACGAATGCGTCTTCGAGATGGGTTTTGCCTGCCAGTTCACACAGCTCTTGCGGTGTGCCCTGCGCCGCAATTTTACCGCTGGCCACAATCACCACCCGATCACATAACGCGGCCACTTCCTGCATCACATGGCTTGAAAATAATATGCAATGGCCCTGTTGTTTTAAATCCAGTAATATTTCCCGCAACAACCGAGTACTCATCACATCAAGTCCGCGGGTCGGCTCATCAAGAATCAAGTTTTTCGGTTGATGTACCAGCGCCTGAGCCAGCGCCACTTTCATTCTTTGCCCCTGAGAAAACCCGGCTGCGCGGCGATCAATAATATCCTGCAACTGCAAGCTGGTGACCATCCGCTCAATCGCAGCCTCACAATCAGCCCCGCAGATACCATGGATATTGGCAAAGTAACGAATTTGCTCACGACTGGTTAGCCGTTCATAAAGACCAAATTTGTCTGGAAAAATGCCGATTTTACGCCGCGCTTCCAGCGGATTTTCCAGCACATTGATGTTATCAACCATCACCTCGCCACAATCCGGTTGTAGTAAACCAAACAAGGTGCGCAAACAGGTGGTTTTACCCGCGCCATTGGGGCCAAGAATACCGGTGATCTGTTGATCATCAGCCGCAAAACTCAGACCATCCAACGCCTTGAGCTGACCAAATGATTTTTGTAAGTTTTTCACTTGCAACATGTTTTTTCTCCGCAGGCCGGTTTAAAGGTTGGTTGAACCGGGATTGATCATAAATGGCAACTGACGCGCTTTGGTTAAGCAGCTGTCATCCAATGCTGCCAAATCACCATCGTCAAGAAAACGCGCAATCAGTCTGGCAGCACAAGTATGCGTTGCCACCGTATGAGCACCATTGACCGCCACCAAATGCCTTGAATTGCTTAGGGTTTGCGCCGCCATTGCACCCCAAGCAGGTGGTGTCACCGGGTCCAATCGACCAGATAACAATAGTGTCGGCACCGCACTGCTGACCGGGGTCTTAAACGTCTCAGCAACAGGGTATTTTGGCCACACCGAACACATTTTACGCCATGTCTGGGTGGTCATATCCCCCACCACATAGTTATCATTGTCTTGGCGCAATAATGCTGAACTCATTCTTGGCCAGTCCTCAGAGCACAATATCGTTAACGTTAACCCCATATACATGCCACTGCCCAAACCACTATTGAGCGCTGCATACAAACCAGCAAAGGGACGGTAATTGCCCTTGTTGGCTTCGCTTACCACCAACGGCACCATGGTTCTGAGCGTGATAGAATACAAAGCGGTTCTTAAGGTATTGAGAAACTTCAACCGCTCAAACAACAATGGGGTCTGCTCACCTGTCACCGGGTGCATGATCATCTGCTCGGTTGACACCTGGTTTAGCGTCGCCTGCAACGTCAAAAAATCCGCTTTAAGGGTCGGATAAGCCGCTTTGCACTGGGCAATGGCATGGCAATCGGCCAGCAGCAACTCAAATGCCCGTTCGCTGCTTTTGCCAAAAGCACCAATGGCCACCTGGGTTGGTGCCACGCTGTCGAGCACTGCGCTGGCCACTGATTGCGGATATCGGCGCAAATACACCAATCCTGCCCGGGTGCCGTATGAGCCACCATATAAATGAAATTGGCGATAACCCAATGCTTTACGCACCGCTTCAAAATCATCAATCGCCTGATTGGTTGAATAAGTGCTCAAATCTGAATCTTTAAATAAAGCCAAACATTCTTTGGCCTGAGCCGCCATGTCCTGCTCAGCAAAATCCAATGCTAACCCCAAACCCTCCATCTCCACATTGGTGCATTGCAATGGATTTGATTTACCCGTGCCACGCTGATCAATTAATACAATATCGCGAGACTGGCGCACCTGGGCAAAAACCTGGTTAATCAACGCCGTTTGTTCTGTCGCCGACTGCCCCGGCCCACCAGCCAAAATCAGTAACGGCAGCTTCTTTTGCGCGGCATTAAAACTCGGCAACACCGTGATGTTCAATGAAATCTGCTTGCCTTGAGGTTTTTGCGGGTTTTCTGGCACTGACATAGCACCACACAAAACCTGCTCTTTGATCCCCTTTACATGGCAATTATCTAACGTGACGGCTTGGCTGCTAAAACTACTGGGCAGCACACTCATTACCGCTAATATTGAAAACGCCCACATTGCATTAACCATATTGTATCCTCAGATTGATTCTTGATTAAAAATAACTTATTAGCCCTTACAAATAAAACATAAACCTATATACTTTTACCACCAAACCCGGAAATTCGCTACGGTCGCAATAATGGTTAGCAGTGACTACACCTAGATTAGGCCTAGATTAAGCTTAGCTGTCACAAGATTATTTTTTACAAACCGGGGGTTTTGACTAATACTTCAACAATAGTGGCAGTCATCAACGATTTGTCAAAGAATAAACCGTTCAGCGCCAGTGAGTACTGGCTAAAACCACACGATAACCACATTTTCTAAACAGGTATATGAATCAGGCATGATGCGACAGTTAGTTAACGTCTTAGTGTTGTTTTTGGCAGTAACATCGCTGTGGCAGGTGGCTTTTGCCTCCGCTGTCGGTAGTGCGATTATTGTCCGTCAACTGACCGTCGAAGACGGTCTGTCGCAGGACTCTGTTCACGATATTTTTCAAGACAGTTACGGTTTTATCTGGCTGGCCACCGAAAATGGCCTCAACCGCTATGATGGCCATCAATTTTCTACGCTCAACAATGATCAGTTTAATCAACTCAACAGTAACAATACACTGCTGCGCAACGTGCCCGCCACGACCTTGTCTGACAGCGGCAGATTTATCACCAGCGTCAGCGAAGATCAAAATCAACATCTATGGATTGGCAGTGATAATGGCGTCTCAGTATATGACCCTCTCAACAACACACTCACCCATTTAACTGGCCCCGGTAGCGCTAATCCCACCGACAACAATGGCCTAGTGTCGACCGATGTCAGTAAAATAATCAAACACAGTGACGGCACGATGTGGGTTGCTACTTATGGCGGCTTGCATCATTATTCATATCAAAGCAAACGCTTCAGCCATTATCTGGTGCCACCAAATATTATGGCTGATGCCAACGAAATTGTTACCCTAGCAGAAACCCCCGATGGACTCATTGTGCTAGGCACGCAAAATAAGGGGGTATTGTTGTTTGATCCACAAAGCAATCTATTTTCGCTGCTTTATTACCAACAAAACCCCGCCCGTCCCGCAGTGAACCAAATCCATGATTTATTTTTTGATAACCGAGAGTTTTTGTGGATCGGCACCGAAATGGGTTTAATTAAATACGATTTTTATCACAAAAAAAGCCTCGGTAATATCCTCGATACACTCAATATCACTGGCCTAGAACGCCATAGTGTTCGTTCTGTGACCCAGGATAAAACCGGCAATATTTGGGCAGCCCTGTATACCAATGGCATATTGTCAGTTAACCCTCGCACCAACAAGTTTAGTTTTTACAACTACCAACCCGCCATCCGCCATGGTTTAAGTTCCAATGCCGTCACTGAACTGTTTTTTGACAACGCTGGACTGCTGTGGCTGGGCAGTCAAACGTTTGGCGTCAGTATCTATAACCCCATGAGCAAAGCTTTTGATAACATCACCCATCAGCCAAAAAATAATAACTCTTTATCCCATAATCAGGTCTGGTCTGTCGCCCTCGATCACCAAGATAACCTCTGGCTCGGCACCGAACAGGGGCTTAATAAAGTCTCCCCCGATGGTCGCACCATCACCCGTTATAGCGATAGTGTCGTGACCAGCAACAATAAAACCTCGCTGCTCGGCGGGTTGATTCTAGATGTCCACAGTGATGATGCCACCAATACTTTGTGGCTCGCCACCAATAAAGGCTTAAGTCACTTCGATCCGGCCAGCGGCGAAAGCTTCACTTGGCAGCACGATGCGCAAGACCCCAATTCATTACTTGGCAACGTGATTTTTGATCTCGAATTGGATAACCGCCGTCAACTGTGGATAGCCAGCCGCTCTGGCCTAAGCAGAATGGATTTGGCCACCCAACGCCTCTACCATTACCCTCACAACCGCAACGACCCTCACAGTCTCAGCCGCAACACCAAAGTCGCTAAGTTATTTCTCGACGCCAGTGGCACGGTGTGGATTGGCACCGATAATGGCATTAACCGTTATAATCCCAGTCAGGACAACTTTGACCGCTTCTTATATGATGACAGCGAAGACTATCAGGCCAAAGGCAATTCAGTCACCAGCATCAACGAAATCAAACGAGGGCTACTTTGGGTCGGTTATACCAGAGGCGGCATCATCACCCTCGATTTTACCGCCAAAGGCCAAGGCACCAGCCAAGAGAAGCCGGCTCAGACACCGAAAATAGAACATATCGGCCTCAAAGACGGCCTACCAACCACCACCATTTTTGGCATCATTCCAGATCATTTTGGTAGTGTTTGGATCAGCACCATGAGCGGCTTGGTGCAATACCACTTAAACGAATTACCCACCCGAGTATTTGCCGCCAAAGAAGGGTTACTGGGCAGTGAGTTTAACGAAAACGCTTATAATGTCAGTAGAGACGGCCTACTCTACTTTGGCAGCACCAACGGGCTGACCATCGTTAATCCCTCACAAATCAAACCTGAACTTGACAGTAAACATTTACGTTTAACCAACGCGGTGATCTCCGGGCAAGAAGACAGTTATGCGCTGTCACTACTCAAACAAGATGCCATCACCCTAGACCACCACGCCAACTCCATCACCATCCAGTTTTCAGATTTCAATTACATCAGCCCAAAACAAAGCCTTTATGCATATCAGTTTAAACGCAGCTCTGATAACAGCGACAGCTGGATTGAGGTCGGCAATGATAATCACATCACCTTGCATCAACTCACCACCGGCCGTTTCAGGTTTAATTTACGCAATAGAACCGGCACTGGTGAGTGGGGCGACACCCGAACCATCACCATCACCATCACCCCACCTTGGTGGCGAACCATCTATGCTTATGTAATTTATCTGGTGTGCTTCACCCTCACCGCTTATGTTTTTTATATTCGTCACCGAGCACGACGCAAAGAAAAAAAACAACTGCATCGTCAAATCAAATTATTTGCAGAGGCGTTCAAAAACACCTCAGAGGGCGTGATGATCATGCATCGCTCCCGCACCATTGTTGCGGTGAATGCCGCTTTTACCACCATTACCGGCTACTCAGAACAAGAAGTCATCGGCAACGCCACAGACATGATTAATTCGACTAAACACAGTGAAGATTTCTACGAGCATATCTGGTCGACGCTCGATGAAGCTGAACAATGGAACGGTGAAATCTGGCAGTTAAACAAAGCAGGTGTCGATATTGCCGTTGAAATGACCATCAGTTCGGTGACCAATGAAGAGCAGCAAATTTCTCATTTTGTCGGGGTATTTTCAGATATTACCGTGCGCCTCAATGCCGAGCAAGAATTGCGCAAATTGGCCAAATACGATTCACTAACAGGTCTGCCTAATCGAACCTTGCTTCAGGACCGACTCGACCACGCCATTAACCATGGCCGTCGCGAGCATCAGAAGTTGGCAGTATTATTCCTCGATTTAGACCGCTTTAAACACGTCAATGATTCTTTGGGTCACGATATCGGTGACTTGTTATTGGTGGGCGTCGCCGAGCGTATTTTACAAGTGTTACGCGACGACGATACCTTTGCCCGTCTTGGCGGTGATGAGTTTGTCATCATCCTCGAAGACTATGAAGAGTTGCCACAACTCACCGCCATCGCGCACCGAGTGATTGCTGAGTTGGCCAAGCCGTTCTTACTGGCCGGTTACGAAGTGTCCACCAGCACCAGTATCGGCATCTCAATTTATCCCGACGACGGCGAAACGTCGCAACATCTGCTCAAAAATGCCGATACCGCGATGTATCATGTCAAAGCCCAGGGACGTAATAACTTCCAATTTTATGACGAGTCGATGAACGTACAAGCTTTTGAACGCCTGTCGATTGAAAACGAATTACGCCGGGCCATCGAACATCAGCAATTTGTGCTGCATTATCAACCTAGGGTGAACTCAGAAGATGGTCGCGCCGTCAGCATGGAGGCGTTAATCCGCTGGCAACACCCAGAAAGAGGTTTGGTCGCGCCGGGATACTTTATTGATATTGCCGAGGACTCGGGCCTTATCGTACCCATCAGCGAATGGGTCATTCGCGAAGCGTGCCGACAGTTAAAAACCTGGCGAAAAACTGGTATCACCGACATCAGTTTGTCGGTCAACCTATCACCGAGGTTGTTCAGTCATTTTGACTTGGTTAACTTTATTGATCAAACCCTGCAATTTTATCAGGTGCCGCCGGGCAGACTAGAGCTAGAAATCACCGAGAGCATGTTAATGAACGATGTAGAGGCCACCATTGCCGACCTGCATCAACTGAATAAACTTGGCTGTCATATTTCCGTTGATGACTTTGGCACGGGTTATTCTTCATTAAGTTATTTGCATCGCTTCCCGGTGCACACGCTAAAAATCGACCGCTCCTTTGTCAGTGCTATCCACGAACACGATAAGGGCATCGCACTGGTAGACATCATCATTAACTTGGCCCACAACCTCGATTTAGAGCTGGTGGCTGAAGGCGTTGAAACCTATGAACAATTCGCCTTTTTACAGCAACGGGCACCGATGCAAATTCAAGGTTATTACTTCGCCAAACCGATGAGCGCCGAAGACGTGGTGTCTTTGCTGATTAAGGGTTTTGATATTTCGCCGCCAGCGGAGCAATTGATCACGTAGGGTGCGCACTGCGCACCATTAACGTCGACTTACGACAACCCCATATTCGTTTTTAATCAATACTCCTACCTAGACAAGATTAAAGATGCTGGTGATCCGGCGTTTCCTAGGTCAATGGTGCGCCAGCTTGTGTAAAAACTCAATGTTGGCCGTAGGATGGGTAGAGCCTAAGGCGAAACCCATCAGAATTTTGCGATAAATGGCGACTTTACGATTATTTTTGACAAAATGATGGGTTTCGCTGCGCTCTACACCATCCTACGAGAGTTTTCACACAGCCTCGCGCAATGCGCACCCTACAACATTTTTTCAACGACATTAAACACTTGGCACACCCTGTGCATTAACACCTGTAATCAACCATAGTGTCAAATAAATGTAGTTATTGTCGCGGAGCAAAAACCATGGAAATAATCTTAGTTTTAATCACCATCTTTCTGATCATCATCGCCTTGATCGCCAGTCGATTCATTGATAATAGCAACCCTTATCCGTTTGCCAAAAAGCAAACCCTTTACAGTGCACCAGAGCGGGCGTTTTACCAGTTGCTCGAAAAAGCGGTGGGTGATGAATACAAAATCATGACCCGGGTCAAACTCATCGACATCGTCGAAACCAAAGACGCCACCCCGTCAAAAAATCGCCGTGCAGCATTAATGAAAGCCAATGCCAAAAGCGTCGACTTTGTATTGTGTGACAAAAAGACCCTAGCCATCAGCGGCGCAATTGATTTAATCAATAACAGCTCCAAAGACGGCCACCGCGCCAAGGCTGACTGGTTTGTTAACGGTGCTTTAGAAGCCGCCAGTATTCCGCATATTAGGATTAAAATCAAAGCCGGTTACCGGGTCGAAGACATCCGCAATTGCGTCATGTTTAAACTGGGCAAAGGCAAAACTGAAACGTCACAGCCATTAGTTAAAGGCACTATCGGCAGACCACCGCGTTCACCACTGGCAGGTTTGCCGACTGGTTTACCGACAGGAATGCGAACACCAGCGATGGCACAGGCCTAACGCCCCAGCAATAATGCAATAACAATACCAGAGCAAATGTGGCGCACACACCAGTCCTGTGCGCCCACAGTAACCCACCATTTTGTCCTTTTGCCTCAGCCCATTTTATGGCATAATCGCCGCCTTAAAACCGAATCCTTAACAATGACAATTTAATGACGAAAGCGAAACAAACGCCCCATGAACAATCAGGACAACATTTACGCCAACGAGCAAAACAGCATCAGCGATTTCACTTTTGACAAATCGGTGGTAGAAGTCTTTCCGGATATGATCCAACGCTCGGTGCCCGGCTACAGCACCATCATCAGCACCATTGGCGAACTGGCCAAACGTTTTCACCAACCAGGCTCAGCGATTTATGATTTAGGCTGTTCCCTCGGTGCCGTCACCTCTTCTGTACGACGAACCATTGACAACTCCGATGCCACCATCATCGCCGTCGATAACTCCGCCGATATGGTTGAACGCTGCCGCATTCATGTTAATGCCTTTAAATCACGCACCCCGGTAGAGGTGATTTTGGCGGATATTCTCGACGTTCAAATCAGCAATGCCTCCGTGGTGGTGCTCAATTTTACCCTCCAGTTTATACCACCAAAGCAACGCCCGACATTACTCAAGCGAATCTATCAGGGACTCAAACCCGGCGGCGTGCTGATCCTCTCTGAAAAAATCAGGGCCGAACAACCCTTGTGTGATGATATTCTGGTCGACCTACATCACCACTTCAAACGCATCAATGGCTATAGTGAGCTGGAAATCAGCCAAAAACGCTCGGCGCTAGAAAACGTGATGAAACCCGCCAGCCTTGAAGACAATCATCAACAGCTCAAAGACGCCGGTTTTAGCCACAGTCAAAGCTGGTACCAATGTTTTAATTTTTGCTCGTTATTGGCAATAAAAACGACAGAGCAAACCACAGAACCAAGCCTTTGTGAACCGAGTCTTACAGAAGAGCCATCATGAAATACTTTAATCAATTCTACAGCGCCATCGCGCAAAACCAGCTCAGCCACTGGTTAGACACCGCACCAGCCCAACTGAGCCAATGGTATAAAGAATCGCTGCATGGTGACTTTTATCAATGGCAACGCACCTTGGAGCATTTGCCCAAAACCTCGGTCAATCACATTGAGCTGGCCGACAGCGTCACCTTTGGTCGCGGTGAAGATATCACTGAGGGTCAACGCCAACAGATCATTAATTTGCTGATGAAATTCAAACCTTGGCGCAAAGGACCGTTTCATATCCATGACATTCATATCGACACCGAATGGCGCTCAGACTGGAAGTGGGACCGACTCAAACAACATATTACCCCGCTGAAAAATCGCTATGTGCTCGATGTTGGCTGCGGTAGTGGTTATCATCTGTGGCGAATGCTGGGTGAACAAGCCGAGTTTGTCGTCGGGGTCGACCCTTCACAACTGTTCCTCAGCCAATTCTGGGCCATCAAACATTTTAATCCAGATCCCAATATCCATCTACTCCCACTGGGCATCGAACAGTTACCGGCGTTAAATGCATTTGACACCGTGTTTTCTATGGGCGTATTGTATCACCGTCGTTCACCCATCGACTTTTTATACCAGTTACGCTCACAACTCAGACCCGGCGGCGAGTTGGTTCTCGAAACACTAGTGGTTGAAGGTGATGAGAATACGGTGTTGTTACCCGGTGCGCGTTATGCCAAAATGCGCAACGTTTGGTTTATTCCCAGTGTCGCTGCGCTGACGGTATGGATGGAAAAAGTCGGTTTTAAAAATATTCGCCTCGTCAGCACCGACAAAACCAGTCTTGATGAACAACGCGAAACAGACTGGATGGATAATGAATCGCTGGAAACATTTCTCGACCCAACAGATAACAATAAAACCATCGAAGGTTATCCGGCACCACTGCGAGCGATTTTGATCGCCAATAAATAGAAGTTAAAGCATAACTGTTTGAGTACCAAAATAACGCCGTTATGGTGGATAAGATGAGTGCGCTGAACAGTTACCCATAAATAAGGTAATAATACAATGAATACCCAGGAACTCAACGAACTAATGAGTCAATCGGCTCAAGACGCGATTGGTTATATCCGTGAAGCCCATCAATGCTCAGTATCTCTTTGTCAGACTGACTTGCCCACCATTGATATCGTTTTGACCAAACTGGCCCTCGCCCATATTGAACAGCCTTTAACCGACCCTGAAATGTTTACCGTCTGTAATATTTTGGGCGCTTTTGTCGGTGAATTATTTAAAACCACCCGAGGTGGCGAATGGTTTATGGATGAAAGCTTAAAAGACGCCCCTTATGTGGTGCTTAACTATGCGGGTAAGTCTTTCCCATTTGCCTCAATATGTTATGAAAAACTCATCAATCAACCCGAAGTCAGCCTCGCCAAATATTACGAGCTGGCCGTTGGTGGTGCAACACAGTAAGGTGCCAATCTTAATTATTGATTGATTGGTGGAATTAACCCTGTTAACAACGTAAAATACAGCAGCACAAAATTGCGTTTCCCCCTAATGGGTTTAATCGCGATTGGTAAGAACCCTAACGATACTTGGAGTAATGAGTGAGCGAGCAACAAACTTCACTAAGCTATAAAGACGCCGGCGTAGACATCGATGCAGGCAACACTTTGGTTGATCAAATTAAAGGGGTGGTAAAAAAAACCACTCGACCAGAAGTGATGGGCGGTTTGGGCGGTTTTGGCGCCTTATGCCAGTTGCCAACGGGCTATAAAGAACCAGTATTGGTCGCAGGCACCGATGGTGTTGGTACCAAGTTACGTCTGGCCATCGACACCGCTCGCCATGACAGTGTTGGTATTGATTTAGTTGCTATGTGTGTCAATGATTTAATCGTTCAGGGTGCCGAACCATTATTCTTCCTCGATTATTATGCCACCGATAAACTGGATGTCGATGTCGCCACCGCTGTTGTCGCTGGCATTGGTGAAGGTTGTCAACAATCTAATTGTGCTTTGATTGGCGGTGAAACCGCAGAAATGCCGGGTATGTACCATAAAGGCGATTACGACATCGCTGGTTTTTGTGTTGGTGTGGTCGAAAAGAGCAAAATCATCGACGGCACTAAAGTACAGGCAGGTGATCAGCTGATCGCCCTGTCCTCTTCGGGCCCTCACTCCAACGGTTTCTCATTAATTCGCAAAGTCATTGAAGTCAGTAACGCTGATTTAAACGCTGACCTTGCAGGCAAACCTTTATCTGACCACTTGCTCGAACCTACCCGTATC
>JBLGCB010000116.1:0-16235 GCA_047617105.1 Phenylobacterium sp.
GCTTTCTCGGTTGATATCACTTTGTAATTCATCCATTTTTTGCTTGAGTTGGTGCTTGTCTGGCAGGGCTTTTTTAAATTGATAAAGAGTATCGTTGGCTTTGGGGAATTGCTTTAACTTAAGTAAGGTGATTATGGTGTTTTCAAGTGCCGTAATTGTATCTGGGTGCTCAGGCCCTAAAAGTTCAAGCCATAATGTAAATGCTTTTTGCTTAAATGCCAGCGCCTGTTTATTCTGATCTAAATAGCCATAACTAGTGCCAACATTGTTATAACTTATGGCAACAACCGGGTGTTTCTCTCCTCGAAGTTCAAGTCTTAATGCCAACGCTTTTTGCTTAAATGATAGCGCCTTCTCATGCTGACCTAAATAGCTATAACTGATTCCAATATTGTCAAGACTTATGGCAATATCTAGATGTTTTTCCCCTAGCAAATCACGCCTCAAGACCAGAGCTTTTTGTTTGAATTCCAAAGCTTCTTTATGTTGACCTAAATCACTAAAACAGCCACCAATATTATCATAGCTCGTGGCGACATCCGGATATTTTTCTCCTAACAATTCAAGCTTTAAAGCCAACGCTTTTTGCCCAAAACCCAACGCTTGTTTAGGCTTACCTAACATACTTAGTATTCTATCTCGATCATTTAAAATATCAGCCCTAAGTATTGTTTTCTCAGTTGTCTGATGCACATCCAACCACGAAATGGCCTGTTGCAATAAATCATCACATTGTTGGTACTTGCCCAAAAAATAATATGGCACAGCCTGTAACCAGATTAACCCAGCATTTTGCAACCAACTATATTGTTTGGCCAGCTCAGCCCAAGTGACTAGATGATCCTGCTCAGCTTCAAAAGTGATTAGGTCGTTAAAGTCATCTCTAAGCGGTTTAAACCAATCAATCATCCGATCACAAATTTGCTGACCCAACTGAGTATGTTCACTCACCGGTGATAACTGCCGCTGAACTTGCTGCAATAAGCGGTGAATGCTATACCGTTGGCCATCCTCACTGGCGGTGAGTAAGCGTAATTCTACCCCAAGGCTCAGGGCATCAAGTAATTCGAGTTCTGTGATTTGCAGCAGAGCTGTCATTAAACTCAGCCCCATGGATGAACTGGCACTCCAGCTGAGCAACTGTAATACCGGTTTGAGTTGCGGCGAGCGGCTGATTTCACTTTCGGTGATTTGCAAGGTTAAAAACAAGTCTTGCTGGTGGCCAGTGAAACTGTCGATGTCTTGGCTATTAGTCGCTTTTTCGAGGTTATCGGCCAGCATTTGTTGGTAATGGCTAAACTGGATAATGGTGCGGCTTTTGAGATAAGCCCCGGCGATTTCTATGGCCAGCGGCAGATAACTTAGCTCACCGCAAATGATCTCGGCAGCAGTGATTTGTTCAGCAGAGGTGGTTGACGGGTCGCGGACGGCTTCTTTAAACAATAACTCCAGACCTTGCGCCGGGGTTAATAATGCCAGCTCAATGGCGGTAAAACCACGGATGGCCACGCGACTGGTGATCAACAAATGAGGGTTGGCACTAACCGTGGGTAAATAGGGCTGAATTTGGTTTAGTTCATCGACGTTATCGAAAATAACCAGACAGTCTGAGTAACTGGTGATGCGTTTAATCGCGGCGTCTAAGATGACTTTATGTTCAGACTGGGGTGATATCCACTGGCCCGCTTTGGCGATTTGAATCAACTGAGGGCTGATTTCCTGATCGGCCGTGATCCAAATCACGCCCTTAGGGTAATCATCTTTATATCGATAAGCATATTCTATCGCCAGTTGAGTTTTGCCCAACCCGCCGATACCTTTAAATGCCGCTGCCTGACCGATACTGGTGGGGCGGCCTTCGGTCAACTGATGTCTGAGTTGTTGTAATGCATCTTCGCGGCCAACCACGCCATCGCCTTTGGGTTTAAATGGCAGATGAAAGACATGGTTATCTTGGTTGAATTTAAGGCCTGGTGTGGTGGGGCTTTCTACGGCTGGTATAGCTGGAGAGGTTGTAGAATCTGTGACACATTCGGCCAGCTTCGCCAAAACCTGTGGCAAGTCGCTATGTTGTTGATAGGTGATGGTTTGTAACGGTAAGCCTAAACCATCAATGGCTTGTTGTTGGTCGGCTTTGATCAGCACGTAATGCGTTGGACTATTACCGTCAAAAATGTCATTGATGATTTTTAGTTGACGGTAAAAAGTTTCATCTGCGAAGCTAAAACCAATAAACAGCAAAGTGCGAGTGGCTAAAAAAGTACGCAGTGCCATCAGTGCGGCTTTGTATTCAGACTCTTTAACTTCATCACCATAAAGTGCCTGATAGCCATCTGGGGTTAGGATGATTTTATTGACGTTATCAATATGCCCGTGTAAGTGCCACAGGGTAGGGCGTTCAACGGGTTTACTTAAGGCTTGTTGTAATTCATGAGTTGCTTCAATCGGCCAAAGGGTCAGCTCATCCCGAAGCGCAGCAGGACAACTCCAATTCAGCACCTTGTCATAATTGGTGGTGATAATAAGTTGGCTGCCCAGTTGCCATACTTTTTCGGCGCTGGTTAAGCTTGCTGGGACGCAGTTGCTTTTTGGCGGGTCTAACTGGCTTTTTAAAAAGTCATTCCATTGTTGCTTGCCCAGTTCTTTTTGAGCAATTTTGGCAGCTCTGAGGTAAGAATCTTCTTCGATGTAACCAAGGCAGGCATCAATCGCTTGTGCAGCTTGAGGTTTGTTTTCGCTGACCAGTTTTTCAGCAGCTTCTTTTAATAATTGTGACCAACTGGGGAATAACGACTCACCCGTTTCTTTAGCCAATACTGACATCGATAAACCCGCGCCAACAAAAGGCACCACAGTGTGGTTTTGCAATGCTTGTTGCAAACTCTCGGGGATTGTTATTGGCATTAGCGGCATCGGCGTCTTTATCAGCTCAGTTTTGCCGATATTATACAGCTTTATGGTTTGATGCCAATGATTGGCGGTATGTACTTTGTGGTGATGTTTAATGTAATTCAAATCTAACGTAAGTCAAAAAATGACGTACGTCAGATTTGATTTATATTAAGCAAAGAGAAATGTCACACTCACTTATTGTTTTGTGAGTGTGACGTTTATTGGTTAGCCGGACTTTATGTTAATGAATATAGGTCAGACGCTTTAATAAATGAGATTTCACATCCTGCCGCCCATCAAAAATAGCAATGATGTAAACTGTCGTCGATTGGATTTGATAGATGATGCGGTGGTGATTGGCGATAATTTCAAGGTAATTTGTATTGGCGATATCGTATAACTCGTGAGGTTTATGACCTCTTGTTGGCTGAAAATTTAACTTATCGATAGCATCTTCTATGTTTTGCAAAATTTTTTGCGCAACTTGAGCACCTGCTTTAGATAAATAATACTCACCAATGAGCAGCAAATCAGAATGTGCAAAGTGGGTTAATTCAATCTTATATTGCACGTTCACAAACCCAACTTCTCTCTGACATTAGCAAACGCGACATCTTTATTTATGGTGTTGCCTGCTGCAATATCTTGCTCAGCTTGGGCGATCATTTGTAGCATTGCAATGGTATTTTCTTTGCGTTCATATTCTTCTACAGATTGTACAACCATCGCAGCTTCACCATTTTGCGTAATAATATAGGGCGCACCGTCGCTTTGTAATTCCCTAGCAATTTTTGCAGCGTTGGCTTTAAGGTAACTAATGGGTTTGATGTGGCTGGCAATAGACATGTTTCCTCCTGGATGATGAGCTTGTTAGTTGAATGCAGAGAACCAAATATAAACCATATTTGGTTCTAATGACAAGGCTATTTTATGGTGTAGGGTAAAAAAGTAAAAATAAAAACGTCACGCTCACTGATTATTTTGTGAGTGTGACGTTTTAAGCTTTTTGGCGTGTTGTTGGTCGAGTTGAGCCAGCAAATTGTCAATTTCTCCTGATAGTTGGATACCTGCTTCGCCTTCACCCATTAAGTTTGTAAACCAGGGGGTTAATAGGCCACGTTCTTCTCGTGGCAAGGTTAGCAGGGCTTTTTTGTTGCTAGTGATTTTGTAGTTGGTGGCCGCATTAAGAAGCCTTAAAGGAATGGTAAATGCTTTTATATTGGCACCTAATGTTTGCCAGGTATCATTCCAAGCTTGGGCGACTTCATTGGTGACAGATGGTAGATGGTATTTATGTAAACTACGAACGATGATTTGACCAAGGATCGGTAGCTGATTGATTTCGGCAAAACTTTCAATATAGGCGGTAATATATCGTCGCCATTTTTCTTTGTTTTGGGTTCTATTAATGAGTGCATAGATAGGCCAAAATATAGAAATTGGAAAGGTTGGGAGCTGTTGATTGGCTTTTAAAGTAGCTTTTAATTGCTCTAATCCTTCTTCCCATTTATCTAGGTTTAGTAAGGTATGGGCGTATTCAATATTTCTTTCAAATGGGCAAATTGAGTCACTAACTGGCTCATCATTTTCTGATGTTAATACCTGTAATGCTTTGTTGTGTTGTCCAAGCTGATTAAAGCAATATGCAAGATAGGCTGTAATTTGCGCATAGTCTTTGTTGTTTGCATCGACCTTGTTGTCATTGAGTATTTTTATCGAATGTTGAAAGGCTGACAATGCTTTAGTAGTTTCTCCACTATTTAAGAAAGCGAGTCCAGAGTATTTATGTATAAGCTCGTTTTGGGGGATAGTTGAAGCAGCCCATTGAGATAACTTTCCTTTATATCTGTAAAAACCAAGTTTATTTAATGTTCCCCCAAGATAATTCCATGCAGGTTCATACTCATAATCTGCTAATAAAGCATTAAAGAACGCTGCTTTTGCCTCTTGGGGATTGTTCATCGTGTAATGAAAATGACCCCTTTGAACCCACTGTACTGCTGTTTTAGGTTGCCCTTGCAACTCAAAACCTTTATTCATCTCTATTTTTGCGCGGCGTACTTTTTTCAATTTAAACAAATAGCGAGCATAGTCAATGTGTAACTCAGCATTATCTGGTGCCAGTTTAATGGCTTTTGCGATATCAATTTGGGCCTGTTCTGGTTTGTTTAAATTATCGTAAAGGATTGCTTGGCAATGCCAAGCATTTGTATTATCAGGGTCTCGCCTGGTCACTTGTTGCCAACAAGTCAGTTGAGTCTCAAAATTATGCCCATCCACTCTCAAACAGAGTGCCTTTCTAATCCAGTATTCTACATCATCCGGGTTACGTTCTAATGCTGCTTCAATATGTTTCAGAGTCTGTTTATCGTGATTGGGATCCCAATAGTCCTTGGTCTTCTCATCAAATACCTTTGTCAAAGGGTCGGGAAATTGTTGAGCACGTTGTATAGCTTCACAAAGATAATCACAGTGGCTGTCATCAGTTAGCAATATATCCAGTTCTTTGGGCGAATGCCATATACGCAAGAACTCAATGAATAGCTCAATACTTTCACCTCGCTGCTCTTTGATTTCTAAACATAAGCGCATTAAAGGTTCGCGTAATTCATAATAATTATTGCGACCACTGGAAAGAATCCTTTCCACATATCCTAATTTTTCGAGTTTGTTGAGTTGTGGTGATACGGCAGTTTGCTCACGCATGATTTGGCGCGAAATTTCTTTGACTGTTGTGGCTCCCCGAATCTTGCGTAATGCATCAATAATATTACGTTGTAAAGGTGCCAAGCCTTTCATATGAGATTGGTAATAAGGAGTCATATTATCAATCAATTTCATAAATGGAACGATGAGATTATCAAGGGTTTCGCAAGTTAAGCAATCAAAAAAGACGGTATAAATCCTAGGGTTGCCACCTGCAAGGTAATGCAAAGCCTGGATTCTCGCTATGCCCATTGAACTGTTAAGAATATCAGCTAATGGCTGGTTGCCTTCGGACTCTGCCAAGTGAGTCAGCATGGTGACTGCATCTTCGACCTTAAAAGGGGTTAATAACCGGGTATTAAAAAAGCCATAGAAAGGAAAGGTTTTGTTTGAAGTGGCGTCAGATAGTGTTGTTGCTGAACCAAGGATAGTGAAAACTGGGTGGGTTTGAATCAAAGAACGTAATTTATGCTGGCCATCAACCTCAATATTTTTTAATAGGTCATCCATGTTTTCAGCGATAATCAGCAACGTTTTATCGCCAACCTGATCTAGTAATAATCGCTCAGCAAAGATTTGTTGTTCTGAGCTGTTTAAGTCCAGTAATTGGTCGAGTTTGCGCTTAAAGCCTGAGTTGAGGTCTGCGTTAGCTGCTGTTTTGTCCAAGGTCTGGATAATTTGCAGTAATAAGTTGTTGTAGCTGGCGAGATAGGGATCTTCGGGTAACCAGGCTATTTTTAGGTGTTCTGTGAGTGATTTATCTGCGGTTAAACGATTATTGATGATAGAAATTAGGTGCGTTTTGCCGATACCTCGTGGGCCGACCAGCAAGGCATTATGTTTATTCGCTGTCAAAGCGGACTCTTTTATGCCTTCTATTATTCGCTCGGCAATAGGCTCCCTGACAACAAACAGTGCTTCTAATGATTCAGGGCTGCGTTGGCTGGGGGTAAAAGCTGAATGGGCTCTTTTACTGCTCATGATAAACCTTGTTCTAATCGCCACCAGCGCCTGATGAGTTGAAATTGAAAGCGATAGGCCGCTGTTGTTGGATCCTGAATAATATAGTGGTCACGTCTCAGTACCCTAATCATATCTCGCAGTGGTGAGTTGTCCCCATTGGTAATAGCGGTGGCAATGTCTCCCCGGGGTGGTAAAACCAATTGTAGTTTTTGTTGTAATTGAGCCAATGTTAAAGTGTCAAACTCTGAAAAAATATCCAATATGCATTGGGCGACAGGGGCTTGATCTAAATAATAACTGCTTAAGCGGGTACGGTAATCCGCCAGATTCCACGGATCATGCGATGCGGAGAGTGCCTGTTGAATCGTTGCGTGCACTTGTACTTCGGTTATCTCGTCTGATGTCATTGCCAACTCTGCGATAACATGATGAATATAATAGGGCATATTATCAGTGAGTTCGGCGATAAGTTGGGCGATTCTCTGTGGCGCAGCGCAGTTTAATTGTTCTCCTTTAATGAGTTCGAGTACCAGTTGTATGGCAGAATTAAGCGCAAGAGGGGGTAGATTGATAACGTGCATATCATTGATTGGAGAGTTGCTATAACCTTCGTTTTTTAGTGCGGTTGTGACATGGTGTAATCCTATTGAACCGGTATAGATCATCCTTAAGTTAGGATAGGTTTGACGGAGTCCTCTGAGGGTGTCAAGTAAGTCCATGGCAACACCTTCACCATGCTTCTTGACTATTTTTTGTAGCATCCAGGGCAGTTCATCCCATAATAACACCACATTTTTATCATTGTTTTCAGCCAAATCACTCAGCACGCTTTCGAGTAAGTCTTTCCAATGAGGGATGATGGCTTCGGGCAGTTGAAAACCTAATATTTTGGTACCGCCAAACTGCTTCAAAAATGCATTGGTTCGTTTGGCGCTCTTTTGCATAGTGCTTAAATAGCTTTCGATATCTTGAGCGACCCGTTTAGCAAATTCTATCGGCTGGCTAATGGCCCCGACATCTCTGAATATGACCAAATCGTTTTTAGAATGTTGAATGGCCATTTTCTGCAATATAGTGGTTTTGCCACTGCGGCGTTCAGCAACCAACACCACACTTTGTCTTTGCAGGACTTTCCACACGTTTTTGATAAACTGATCACGACCAATACAGTCGTCTGGAGAAATTTTACCACCCGGATTAGCACGCATATACATACCCAACGATTGTTACAATAATATAATTTAGTTTAGACTTATATCAAAATTAACGCAATTCAAATCTGACTTAAGTCAGATTTGAATTAAGTTAGATTTGAATTGAGTCAGGTTTGAATTAAATCAAACAGAATCATAATTGGTAAATTATGATGCAGGTTAAATAGGCTAACCGTTTAGGGTATTCGGGGTAGGCCAAATACCAAAAAGCAATTGCTACCCGGTTTGATAGGTGCCAAAATCAGGTTAACAGAGCTTTAAAGCTTATATAGGAATTAGCAGGACTTATTGATGCGAGATGATTTTACCCCAAAAACAAAAACGCTGATAGCTCAGCGGGTATCGCACTTGTGTTCAAAACCCGATTGTCGGGTGATGTTGATTGCAGCCCATAGTCGCCCTGAAAAATCCATTAGCATGGGTATTGCCGCTCATATTTGTGCAGCGGCCAGCGGTGGCCCTCGTTATGATAATGCCATGACAACCGAGCAACGGAAAAGCGCGGATAATGGTATTTGGTTGTGCTGTACTCATTCTGTTTTAATTGATAAAGATCCTGACGAGTACCCGGTCGCGTTGCTCAAAATGTGGAAAACTGAGGCAGAAGTCTATTCAAAACAACTGCTGAATGAACCGATGATGAGCGAAAAAGAAGCCTCAGCAAAACTGCAAACGCTCTATCAGCAACCAACAGACCCCAGCGGACCAGAACTGGTTCGGGTGGCCAAGGCTCTTGACCAAACCGAGGTCGCGTTGGGCAATATGTTTTCTTTGTTGAAAATTGCTGATGTCCCGCCCGACCAACTTCATGATGCGCTCAACAAACTGGCCAACGATCATAACGCGTTAATCACACAACTTTCCACCGCCAACGGCAATGACGAACAAGTTAATCAGCTACGCGCTTTGGCGGCAACCGCGATTAAAAACTGGGATTATATCGAGGCCGATAATCAACTGGCTAAAGCTCAACAGCTTGATGAAGAGGCCCTTTCAAAGCAACAAAAGGCTATTAAGCAACGCACTCAAAGCTTGGCTCTAACTCACTTTGAACGTGGCAAGTTGCATGAAGCTAATTTGCAATACCAGCAGGCTAGAGTGTTTTTAGAAAAGGCCGTTGAGTTGGTGCCTGATAATGGCCTTTATGCCAATGGTGCAGGTTATATTAATAATACATTGGCTCGGTATCAACAAGCCATTGAATATTTTGAGCTAGCATTGGCCTTTGATTTAAGCACTTGTGGGCAGGAACATCCTAATGTGGCTAGTGACAGAAATAATATAGGCATGGCTTGGCTGTCATTGGGTGAATACCACAAAGCCATCGAGTATTTCGAGTTGGCATTGGCCAGTGATTTAAACACTTATGGGCAGGAGCACTCTAAAGTCGCTGTTTATCGAAATAATATAGGCGGTGCCTGGGGGGCATTGGGCGAATATCGCAAAGCCATTGAATATTATGAGCTGGCATTGGCAAGTGCCATCAATAGTTATGGGAAGGAACATCCTAAAGTGGCTCTTCGTAGGAATAATATAGGTATGGCTTGGCAGTCATTGGGCGAATATCACAAAGCCATTGAGTACTTTGAGTTGACATTAGCCAGTGATTTAAATACCTATGGCCAGGATCACCCTGATGTGGCTATGAGTAGGAATAATATAGGTTTGACCTTGTATTCATTGGGCGAAAACCATAAAGCTATTGAATCTTATCAGCAAGCATTGGTGATTTTTGAAAAGTTCTTTGACCCATCGCATCCACATTGTGAAACAGTTCGAGAGAACTTGGCAATAGCGAGAGCAGAGCAGAAGAATCCCGAATGATGATGGACTCGATTTAAAAATCGATAGTTGTAGATAGAGATGACTCCGCCCAAGGGCGGAGTCATTTAATGGTGCGCATGGTGTACCCTACAACGCCTTAAAACACTCCGCAGCAGCAGCAATGGTCTGCTCAATCACATCATCATCATGAGCTGTAGACACAAAACCAGTCTCATAAGCCGAAGGCGCAAGGTAAACACCTTTATCTAACATCAAGTGAAAGAACTTTTTAAACCGTTCGCCATCACACTGAGTCGCTTGAGCGAAGCTGGTGACTTTGGCTTGGTCGGTAAAGAAGAAACCGAACATACCACCAACATGGTTAGTGGTTAGTGGGATACCTGCCGCTTTGGCACCCGCGGTGAAACCTTCACATAAACGTCTTGATTTGGCGGCTAATGCTTCATGTACACCGGGTTTAGACACTTCTTCTAATGAGGCCAAACCTGCGGCCATGGCAATGGGGTTGCCAGACAAAGTGCCTGCCTGATACACGCCGCCATTAGGGGCGATATGGTCCATAATGGCTTTTTTGCCGCCAAATGCGCCTACTGGCATTCCGCCGCCAACGACTTTACCTAAGGTGGTCAAGTCTGGGGTGATGTTGTAATGCTGCTGGGCACCGCCTAAAGCGACTCTGAATCCGGTCATCACTTCATCAAAAATCAGCACTGATTGGTATTGGTCACAGACTGCGCGTAACCCTTCCAAGAAACCTTCAACAGGTGGAATGCAGTTCATGTTACCCGCCACTGGTTCGACAATTATACAGGCGATTTGGTCGGCATATTTGGCGAAGATGGCGTTCACTTCTTCAAGGTTGTTAAATGAAACGGTCAGGGTGTGTTGGGCCAAATCAGCCGGAATACCCGGTGAGTTTGGTACGCCCATGGTCAGTGCGCCTGAACCTGCTTTTACCAGTAATGAATCGGCATGGCCATGGTAACAGCCTTCAAATTTAAGAATTTTATCGCGACCAGTAAAACCACGGGCCAGACGAATGGCACTCATGGTGGCTTCGGTGCCGGAGCTAACCATTCTGACTTGATCCATCGATGGCACCAGTTCAACCACTTTTTCGGCCATAGCTACTTCAAGGGCCGTTGGTGCGCCAAAGCTTAAACCGTTTTCTACCGCTTTTAATACCGCGTTGCGAATGGTCGGGTGATTGTGGCCGAGGATCATAGGTCCCCATGAGCCAACGTAATCAATATAGCTTTTGCCGTCGGCATCGGTGATGTAAACACCATCGGCGCTGTCGATGAATAATGGGGTGCCGCCAACGCCGTTAAAAGCACGAACGGGTGAGTTTACGCCGCCAGGAATGGTCTTGCTGGCTTGGTCAAATAATTTTGCTGATTGTGACATAAGTTTCTCTTTATTAATTATGCGTCGCTAAGTAACGGTTTAGCGTGCTTAACTGTTATTGGATTTATTGGTGAACCATGGTACTTCGGCCTCATACTTTTCGAGCAGATGTTCAATCCCAAGGGTCAGGGCAAATAACGCCATGCGTACCAGCACGCCGTTGTCGGCCTGTCTGAAAATTGCCAAGTGGGGGTTGAGGTTCATATCGTTGTCTAGTTCATTGGCATCGGCGCGGGAGTCTCGCGGTAACGGATGCATGATCACGGTGTTTGATTTGCAATGTTCGGTGTAAATTTGCTGGTTTAAGCGAAATCGGCCACGGTGCTGGTTGGCTTCTTCTTTAGAAGCGAATCGCTCTTCTTGCACTCTGGTTTGATAAACAATGTCAGAATCCAAATGGCCTTCGAATTTATCGCTGATGCTCAGCTTGTGGCCAGCGTTGTCAATCATCGACAACAGTTCATCAGGTAACGCCAGTGCTTCAGGGGCAATCAGCGAGAAATGAATGTTGTCATACAGGCACAAAAGCTTAGACAGTGAATGCACGGTACGACCATGTTTTAAATCGCCCATCAGGGTGATATGCATACCATCTACTTTTAAATCACTGTTGCGTAATTCTTTTTCGATGGTGAATAAATCTAGCAGCGCCTGCGTAGGGTGTTCGTTGGCACCGTCGCCGCCATTGAGTACTGGCACTCGGCTGCCTTTGGCAAACTCTGCCGCAGAACCTGCATCGGGGTGGCGCAAAGCAATCACATCGCTGTAAGAGCTGATCATACGTGCGGTATCGTACAGCGACTCACCTTTAGACAGGGCTGATGTGGTGACGCCAGTGGTTTCTCTGACTTCGCCGCCAAGCAAGTTAAAGGCAGTGCCGAAGCTGACGCGGGTACGGGTGCTGGCTTCAAAAAACAAATTGCCGAGAATAGCCCCGTTAAGCACGGTGGTGCGTTTTTGGCGTAAGGCGTAAGGTATCATTTTTTCGGCAATGTCAAAGACCTGTTGAATGCCTTGACGGTCAAATTGGTTGACCGACAGAATATGTTGCCCTTTAAATTGACTCATTAAATTCGCCTCGTGCTGTGGTTAGCAGTAATTAATCGTAAAAAAGTGATACTGAAAAGACGGCCGATAATATAGCAGAAATAAGGGTGTTATACCTCCCCGGATTGAAATAAAATAACCGCCATCAGGCCCGGCTGCTTTTAGTGGAATATCGGTCTCTCAATCTTAACTAGGTAATGAAACATGCAAAAGAATAGAACATTATGTTATTACAGTGATTATTTACAGTTAGATAAAATCCTTTCGGCTCAAGCCCCTGAAAGCCTTAAGTATGGCGAAGAGGCCCATGATGAAACCCTGTTTATTGTCATTCATCAGTCGTATGAATTGTGGTTTAAACAAATTTTGCATGAAATTAAATCGGTGCTGGATATTTTCTCTGACAAAGCCGTTAAAGATGAGTTATTAACCACAGTAGTACATCGCTTAGATCGGGTGACCCAAATTCAGGAGTTACTGAATCAGCAAATCGGGGTGATTGAAACCATGACGCCGCAAGATTTTATGGCGTTTAGAGACTTTTTGGTGCCTGCCTCGGGTTTTCAGAGTGTTCAGTTTAAGATGCTTGAAATCTCACTGGGCTTAAAAAGTGAGTATCGGATTGATTTTGATAAGCAGTCGTTTTATTCAAGGCTTAATAAACGTGACCAGGATTTTCTCATCAACCTCGAACAGCAAACCAGTTTGTTTGAGGTGGTGGATGACTGGTTGGCGCGGATGCCGTTTTTAGAATTTGGTGAGTTTAAATTTTGGGAAATGTATCAAAAGGCCACCGATGCGATGTTAGACAGCGATATTGAAGTGATCAACAGCATTGATAACATCACCGATAAAGACCGCAAAGTGCAACTTGATGGCATCGAAGTGACTCGCGAAAAGTTTGCCGCTTTACTGGATGAAGACAAGTATGAACAGTTTTTACAACAGGGCACTTTTAGGTTATCGCAAAAGGCGATGTTAGGCGCGGTGTTTATTAACTTGTATCAAGATGAGCCGGTGTTTAACTTGCCGTTCCAGCTGATCCGCTGTTTGACCGATATCGATGAAATGTTAACCATCTGGCGTTATCGCCATGCGATGATGGTGCAGCGAATGTTAGGAAGTAAGATTGGCACCGGTGGTTCATCAGGTCATGAATACCTTAAACGCACCACTGAAAAGAACCGAGTTTTCCTCGATTTTTTCCATATGGCGACGTTTATGCTGCCTAAGCAAAATTTACCCGCATTACCTGCGGATTTGAAAAAAGCGATGGGTTTTCATTTCTCTTCGTAGGGTTTTGAGGGCGGGCGGGAGGATTTATCTCTTGCCACCACTATTTCTTGACTCGGCCATCTGAATTTTTTCCTCAATCACTGAGATGGCCCGGCGGCATTTCCCCAGCCGCTGATGTAACGCCAACATTTCACGCTGTAATTGATAAGCCACCTTTTGGTTGGCGCCTTTCATTTTGGCCTGACGTTCAAAAATCATTTCATTAAAACGCCGTTCATACTCGTGATGCTCGGCTAGCTCTTGGTGCAATTGATGGCTGTTAAACATCAGCTGTTTGGCGGGTTTTTGGTATTTGGCGAAACGTTTGTTATTGCTTTGCTTTTGAAAGTGATGCTCTTTAACCGCCACGCCATTGGATCTGACCGCCTGAATCAGCGCAGTTAGTTGTTGGGTCATGCGTTCGCCACGCAGGTTTAATTGGGTGGTACCGCGTTGGCTCATGTTGAGCAGGGCGTTGAAGTTGTCTTCGAGTTCTTTGACGTAATCGAATAACGAGGTCGAATTGCAGTTAAACACGTCGTTATTAAAGTAATCGCGGTATTTAAATTTGGCCGCCTGAATCTTCGAATTGGCTTCGTCAATCTCCCGGGTCTGTTGGTATAACACGCCAATTTGTTGCCGGGTGGTGCTGATTAAGTCTTGGGTTAACATGAATTAAAACCACGCCTTATAAGTCAGTTGTGCCGCAATACCTAACACCACAGTGATAAACACCGGACGGATAAAGCGGCTACCAAATTTAATCGCTGAATGCGCGCCAATATAAGCACCGACCATTAAGCATAACCCCATGCAAATGCCCAACATGTAGTTGATATGGCCAAGCACCATAAATGCAATTAGAGAGCTGAAATTGCTGACAAAATTCATCGTCCGTGCCAAGCCACAGCTCAGTAACAGGTTCATTTTGTAGATGGCCATGGTTGATACGGTCCAAAATGCGCCCGCGCCGGGTCCGGCAAAACCATCATAAAAGCCCAAAACAAACCCCTGAATGGCGCGGATCACTTTAAACTTTGTGGTGACGGCGGGTAATGTCAGCTGGCTATCGGGTTTGGGTTTGCTCACCAGGGTATAGACGGCGGTGATGGCAATTAATACGGGTAACCATTTTTCGAGAAAATCGCCGCTGAGATAAGTGACAATCACGGTGCCAATCACCGACCCGACGGCGGTGGCAATGATCGAATCACGCCAAAAGACTGGGTTAAACAGTTTCTTTTTGAAGTAGGTTAAGCTGGCGATGAATGAGCCAAAGCTGGCGGCAAGTTTGTTGGTGCCCAATGCGAGGTGCGGCGGTAAACCCACGGTTAGCAAGGCGGGTACAGTGAGCAAGCCACCGCCACCGGCTACAGCGTCGATGAAACCCGCGGCAAAAGCGACTCCGCAAAGGATAAGTACGCTGTAGATTTCTATACCAAAGTCTAACATGGTTTGTTTGTCATCTTATTCACTGTCTATTCGCTTTTTATTCGAGCACGCGCCTGAACGGGGGTAGGGCATCAAGCATGGCTTTGCCGTAGCGTTTGGTTAATAAACGACGATCGAGTATTACCACGCGGCCGACATCATTTTCTTTGCGAATGAGTCTACCACAAGCCTGCACCAGCTTTTTAGATGCATCGGGTATAGATAATTCCATAAATGCATTGCCGCCTTTGAGTTTGATGTATTCGGCATGGGCTTCTTCTACCGGAGAAGTCGGCACGGCAAACGGCACTTTGGTGATGATCAGGTTGGTCAGGTAGTCGCCGGGTAAATCCAGCCCTTCGGAAAAACTCTGGGTGCCAAAGATTATGCTGCTATTGCCTTTATCAATGGCTTTTAGATGGCCACTGATGATCATTTGACGTGACAATTCGCCCTGCACCAGTATGGTTAAATCATGTTCATCGCGAATGGCAGCGGCCACTTTTTCCATTTGCCAGTATGAAGAGAACAACACCAAAGAGGCCGATTGGTCGTCTAATAACCCAGGGATCACTCTGATCAGTTCATCGGTGAAATTGGGCGCAGTGGGTTCACAAGCCAGCGCTGGCATCAGCAGGGTGGCATTCTCCTGATAATTAAACGGGCTAGGCACCTGAATATAACGGGTGCCGTCGTTGTTGAGTAACCCGGCCTGATGACGGAAAAAATCAAACTTGTTCAGCGCAGTCAAGGTGGCAGAGCACACCACGGCTCCAGCACACTTGCTCCATAATTTATCTTGCAGCACAAAGCCCACTTCAAGTGGCGAGGTGGCTATCAGGTAATCGTTAGAGCGATTTTTGTGTTTGACCGCTTCAATCCAGCGGGCATTGGGGGCTGATTTTTCGCTTTTAACATAGGCGAGCTGATCCCATAGCTTGTGGAGGTTTTCGCTGCGATGGAGAAAAAAGCCCATTTCGATTAACAGCGGTTCAGCAATACTGGGGCTGATGGCGTCTTCGGTGACTTCTTCTTTTAGCATCTCCTGCAACTTTTGCAGATGTTTTACCACATTACCTGTCGCAGGTGACAACGTTTCGGCATGGAGCAGCAAGTTGTCGGGTAGTTTGCCATTTTCAAAGCGTAGTCGGTCTTCTTTGAGAAATAAGGTGGCGTGGTTGGCATCAAGCCATTGGTAAACCTTGTCGAGTGTTTGGCGGCACTCTTCAATCGCTTCATCCATTTTTAGGCTGATATTAATGGTTCTTGAACTGACTAAGGTGGCCGATAATTGACCGACCAGCTTTGGTAATTTTTCGAGCCAATCTTTGGCCCCTTTGACCGTCGCTTGGGCGGATGAAAAATCTCGGGTGATGCGGGGTAAATGGTGGCCTTCATCGATGATGTAAATGGAGTCTTCAGGCGCAGAAATAATCTTACCACCACCGAGTTCTAAATCGGCCAGCAACAGGCTGTGGTTGACGATCAATACATCCACCAACATGATTTGCTCTC
>JBLGCB010000117.1:0-15877 GCA_047617105.1 Phenylobacterium sp.
TCTCGGTGACATTATTTATGAAGGTTTTGAAACCGCCAGAATCGCGGCTTTAGATAAGAAAGAACAAGCGCACTATCAAAGAAGTTTAAAAGAGTATCGTGATTTATTTAACGTCATTGAAACGTCCAAACAAGAAGGTCTTGATGAAGGCATAGTAAAAGGTAAAAAAGAGAGCCAAGTTGAAATTGCCCTAGAACTGCTGCGTAGTAAACAGGTAGCACATCAACTCATCGCTCAGACGACCCAATTAACCATAGAACAGGTGATTGAACTTAGTAAAAACCTCGACAATGAAAGCTAACCATTCACCGCCACACCAAGCAAACGCCGATGAATCTCCTCAGCCTTGCTTAGGGTGTGCGAATCTATACTCGCACTGTCACTCTCACCAGCCAACGGATGCGCCTTAGCAATCCTTATCTCGCCAATGGACTTAGCCAAGCTTTGCGGTGCCACAGACAGCCGTTCAGCCAGCACTTTAAAGCACGCTTCTGGTGCGCGACATAGCTGTTCAAATCCGACAAACAACACGTCCTCGGGGGCGTTATCGAGCAAATACTGATAACTCTCCACCCAGTAATGCAGCCAAAAATCTAGCGTATCAGGAGAAAGTGTATTCGCTTCGCTCACTGCTCCCCCTACTCCCTCAACGCCTTCAAAGCCAGCCCCTGTAAACCACTGATTAAAGTTTACTGGTTTAAGATTGGCACCAAAGTCAAAGTGCCCCACCCCGGCCATATATTCACGAGAAAAGGCATTGTCTTTATGCATCGCAGTGAAATTACGGTGTTGCTTAAGTAAAGATAAAGCATGTTGAACCGGCTCTCTGAAAGGCACCAATAACAGGCTATCAGGGAATAATCGTTTAAGATAAGGCAAGCGGGTGATGTTCAAATTGTTCTTTGAAATATAACGCTGACGTTTATCACGTAATTGCAGTTTTTTAATATGCTCGGTAAAAAAGGTATCGAATGCTGGGTTGGCATCAACAGACCAAGGTTCAATGGCACTGCCTTGGTAGGCCTGTGGCCAATGGGCCTTCCATAACATTTCTTCAAACGCTTCTGGGCTATGCAGGTTAATCTTGATGCCATCTTGGTGAGCACGCTCTTTATAAGCTCCCCCTTTATCACGGACGCTTTTTTTAATAAACAAACCACTAAATTTATCCCATAACAACGGGGTCAGCATAAAGGGCATATCCTGATAGCGGTGATAACTAAATGCCTCAGTTTTGCTTAATACATCGAGCAATATCGTGGTACCACCCCGTGGCAACCCGGCGATAAACACCGGCTTTTTAACTGTCAAAGATTTGAGTGCCGCTTCATGTTGCTCACTTTCTTGTTTGGCCATGGTCAACTGCATTTTAGTGCGGTTAAAAGCGAACTGATGGAGCAGTTTATCTACCATGGAATAATTATCGTCAAATCCCGCTGTGGCATTGTTTGGCTGCTCGCCAGCCATCTTAGATTGAAGCCACCACCATAGGCCACCTAGCGCGGTAAACCACAGCAGTGCAGGCAAGGTCATCATGGTGTCAAAGAGTTGGTCGAGGTTGATTAAATTAAACCAAGACAGAAGATATAGCGGTAATAAAGGCAGTAAAAATACTCCAGCAGCGGCCAGTAATACCCGACCAAGCTGAGCCATCAGTTTTTTCGCCATTTGCTGGCTGTGTTGTTCTTTTTCTAAATCGCTGAGGTTCGAATTGAGCAATACCCCATTGGCCTGTGAGGTGATGTCCATGGCCGCTTTGGCCAGCACTAATAAGTTAAAGCGACCCATCAACCACAAAACTAAAATCATGGTCACGGTCATCAACAGGTAATCAATCACGGTTTATCACTATGGGGCTGCAATTATTTAACATCGCAATCATTTTAGGTCAGAGTCGGGTTGAGTCTTCTGCGCTGTATCGGCGTCTTCAGCTTTAGTAGCATCGCTGCCACCTTTGCGTTTTTTCCACAGTCGTTTAAGCGGAAACCAGATAAAACCAAAGAAGGTATAACAAATCACCCCTATCAAAGCGAGCAAAGCACCGATAGCGGTCAGTCCGCCGCCGGGGCCAAAATAAGCCAATGCGGGTAATGGCATCAGACCAATAAAAAGGGTGACTGGTAACAAGGTCGAGCAGGCTGGGGGAAATATTTTCATCTGTCTTCTGTATTAATGGGTGCAGGCTGCGCGCCGCTGGGCAAAAAAGGATTCGTCAAACATCGGGGCAAGACGCTCAGTGCCCTCCATTATACCGACCACCCCTTTTTGTGCAATCAGATTGTTATATTCCCACACCAGTTGTCCCTGTGGATTGAGTTCTAACGCGCGACCATTCATCGACTCTACCATCAACAAATTACCGTTGTCGAGCCATTGGTGTTTGCCCATAATATAAGAATAAAAAGGAATCGCGTTGCTGCCCTTAAAATACGGGGTCACACTGCCATCAAGAGCAGAAACGATGACAATTTTACTGTGATTATTGGCTGCGCCTTTGGCCGCCACCAGATTGTTATCATAAACCGAAAAGCGATTACCATCGATAAAATCAGGATCGTGCTGACGAACAAACTGCCCGGTGCTAACAAAACGAATTTTTAAACTCTGGGGATCAAACACCAATACGGTGTTGATATTGCGCATCGAAACCATCACATCGCCGTGTTTAAACACCCCTTCTGGCAACGACTTTGGAAAAACTTCAACATCATTTAAATGGTAAACATCCCCTTTAACCCGCGGTTTACGACTGACCAGTGTTGACAGGTTCATCAACCCCTCGTAACCGTTGTCTTTAAGCAGCGCCATCAATGAAATGGTTCTTAACAACTCTCCCTGCGGTGAAATTTCGGCAACCGTGGCTTCTTTGTAAGGTGGTAAGTAATTAGGATACTCTGGGGTAAGCTCGGTGTGCACCACTTCGCCAGGGGTCCAGATATTGCCCTGATCGTCCACGTTCACCGCATGGTGAGTCGAATAAGGCACTCTGAATACGGTGTTGCCGCAGGTATCAAGCCTGACGAGACCCAAGTGTTCAAAGTTAAAGATGATATCGCCATTGTCCATTAACGTCGAACCATGGATATGGGTGCCGGGTTTGCCGCGCGGGATCACATCAGGGGATAAGTGGGTGGCATCAGGCCAAATCTTGTGCCAGTCAAGATCCCATTGATTAACCACATCACCATTAAAGTTAATCACTTTCATCACCAATGAACGTTCAGCGCCAAGGCCGGTGATCAGGGTCAGACCAGGCTGTACTTCATCGGCTTTATAGACAGGCACTTGCTTGCGGGTTTTGGCATCAACGTAATACCAGGTTTTGCTATCTCCCCACAGTTCACCCACCGCCAGTTTGGCGTTATCCACCAAACTGTGTAACATAGGAGATGGGAAAAGTTTGTATTTCTCTGCCGCCATACCGTAAACAATACACAGAATCAGCACCGAAGAATAAAACAAATAACGGCTGGTATTGCTTTCGGCATTACTTTGGCCGGTATTGCTTTCAGTGGCATGGCTTTCCTTCACTCCAAATCCTCTTCATCTTCATCTTCATCTTCCATATCAAATTCTTCTTCTGGCACCTCGCCATCGTACTTCTTGTATTCCTGGCGCTGCAAATAGGCTTCTTTGGTGAATTCATAAGGGTCAAGAGAATCGTTAAGCAACTGCTCTTGAGAAATTAATTGATAACGGGTATCAAGGGTTTTAATGGTGAGCTTAAGTAATGATTCAGGAAACGACAGCAGGTTAAATGAAAACGCCAATGAATCGACCACCAGACCGGTGGTATCTTTGACCGTAGAGGGTCCCATGCCCGGTAGCATCAAATAAGCACCGTTATCGACACCCCACACGCCAAGCGTTTGGCCAAAATCTTCATTGGTGCGTTTAAGACCAACATGGCTGGCAACATCAAAAATGCCAAAAATGCCTACCGTGCTATTGAGTAAAAAACGCCCGGTGGTGAGTCCGGCATCCATCAGTTTGAATTGCAGCAGCTCGTTGATCAAGGTGAACGGCTCATCAAGGTTATTGACCACATTGATTAAGCCCGTTTTAATGGGATCAGGCACGTACTCGTGATAACCCACTGCCGCAGGCCGCAAAATATGCTGATCTAACACTTTCCAGTTAAAATCCCACAGAGAACGGTTAATGTCTTCCAGCGGATCGCGCTCATCGGCATAATCCGCTTCATTACTCTGCGCGGCCGTTTGCTCCTCAGAAGTTGAAGAACATCCCCCAGTCAATAACAATAAAGCCACCAACGCGGCACTTGCTAACGATTTCATCTTATTTTCCTTTGCGAGGTTACGCCCCCGCTTATAAAACCTGATTAATCACCACTGAGATCTCAGTGGTATCACTTAACGAAAATACCGGGCTCTGGCCCTGCAACTCACCGGGTGAAATGGCAATATCTTGATCCTGTGATACCCGCGTGCGGATCACCAATTGCTTAAGACTCGACAACTTGTAACTGTCCATCATCGCATTGGCATCCGTCAATTCTACGGTTAACGGTAGCTCGAAGGTATTGAGCTTGATCACCGCCGCCGGCATTGGTGGTCCTGAGGCCGCTTTGGCATAAACAAACAAAGTTGCACCCTCTGGCACTTTACCGACCAATTCTTCACTTAACGTTAGATGTACGGTGATCTTTGCATTAGTGGCAGCAGCATCAGCACTGTCTACATCACTGGACTGGGCTGAATGCGCTTGGGCAATTTCACTTGCCTTTACTTCGCGTAATTTTTGCTCAACAAAAGCCAATCGGCTATCGTCTTTATCAAGATACGTCAACAGCGCTTGCCAAGCATTTGTTGCTTGCTCAATATTACCCATTTGCTCGGCAATATAGGCAATCATCAATAATGCATCAACACTTTTTGGGTCTTGGCGTAATACTTTAGATAACAACAAACCCGCTTGGCGCATGGATGGCTCACCACCTGACATTAACAATACTTGCGCATAATTGAGCTGAATGGCCATTTTGGCTGGATCCAGTTTATAGGCTTTGGCGAACGCCAGTTTGGCCGACTCCAAATCATTTAGCGCCTGAGTCACTCGCCCCAACAACAACCACGCCACAGCATCGCTATCATCATGATGCAATTTGGTTCTTAAACCCAAAGCAAACTGTTGTAATTCTTTTGGTGACAGTGTTTCGCCTTCGTTCATCACCGCCCGTTTGCCCAGTGCTGGCATTAAGTCTATGCTTTGCTCCCACTCTTGCAGCTTAGCCGGTTGGCCATTGCTCCAATAAAACGCCACTACAAAACAGACCAAAAACAAACAACCAGGCACAAACAAAGCCAAAGGTTTGGCACTGACCACTTGTATTTGAGCCGAACCAGGCCCAGCGGATGAAGACAAGTCATGCAACAGCTGTTTTTTCAGTTCAATCACGGTGGCATCATATTCTTTGTCATCCATCTCATCGTGTTCTTTGGCAAAACCCAGTTCTTTAATACGTAGCTGATGGGTGTTCACTTGTTCGCGGGCCAACGCTTCAAGCTCAACACTGGCTACATCTGTTTTTAATCGGGCAGCGATAAACCACCAGATCATCGCCACAACCAATAATACGGCGGTGATCAGATAAAAGTTCAACATATTAGTGTTCTCCCTTTGCCGCTTGCGGCGGCTGCGAAGGTTTCGCAATTTGTGTCATCAGGTCAGCCAATTCTTGCTCTTGTTCTTCATCCCAATGCGGTTTTTCGATCGCCATTTGGCTTCTTTTCGATTTAATCCAAATCAGTGTCATGGTGAACAAAGCAAATAAAATCGGCAATAACCACAGAATAATCGTGCCTGGTGTCACCGGCGGTTTGTAATAAACAAAATAGCCATAACGCTCAACCATAAAATCAATCACTTGCTCTTTGTCCTGACCCTCAGACACCAACTTATACACTTTGGCCCGTAAGTCTTTGGCAATGCCAGCATTAGAATCGGCGATATTTTGATTTTGACACTTAGGACAGCGTAATTCATCGGTTAACTCCAGATACAAGCTTTTTTGCGCTGGACTGGCAAAATCATGAATTTCACCACTCTTACTATCTTCAGCGGCAACAGCCAGAGGCGTCAACAGGCTTAAACTTAGGCTTAAGCAAAAGCTCAACACCATAGCGGAAAATTTATTCATTGTTTTGTGCCCTCTGCATTTTTTGGCTCAGCATTTCTGGCTTGAGTGTAAGCTGTAACAAATTTACTCTGCCACACCCGAGGATTGACATCCCCCAAATGATGCACCTTGATAATGCCATTGGCATCGACCAAATAGGTTTCAGGGGCACCGGTGACGCCCAAATCCAGTAACATTTCACGGGTTTCATCAAACATATTGAACTCATAAGGGTTGCCCAGGCTCATCAACTTCTCCGCCACACCTGCGCGTAACTGTTGCAAATTCAATTGCTCACCAAAATCTGGATCGCTCTGGTCATAATACAAACCAACAATTTTAACCCCCTGTTGACGCAGTTCAGTCAAATAAGGCAATTCTTGATCACATGTAATACACCAGGTGCCCCAAACATTGAGTAAAAACGCCTCGCCCAACAACTTGTCATTTTGCCAGCGTTTGTTATCGATCATCAGATCATTAAGGGCAAAAGGAGGCAAGGTTTTATCCACTACCGCCGAATCTCGCTGCCTTGGGTCTGAATACAACCCTTTAAGCAGAAAAGCCACCAACACTAAAAAAATCGCCAAAGGGGCCAGAAAAAAGCCTATTTTACGGTTAGCCATTAGGATTGAGTCCTCGCAGTGGCGTTTGGCGAAGTGCCATCCGCTAATAAGCCGTCATCAACCAGAGGCTGACCAATCAGTGCTTTGCGCTTGGCACGATAACGTCGGTCTGACATCGCACAGATGCCGCCAAGCGCCATAAACAAACCACCGAACCAGATCCAGCGAATAAACGGTTTATGGTAAATGCGTAACGCCCATGAACCATCGTTAAACTGCTCACCCAGTGCAACAAACAAATCACGGGTTAGACCCGCATCAACCGCCGCTTCGGTCATCACTGACTTTTGCACGGTATAAAAACGTTTTTCGGCGATCATTTTAGCGACAAATTCACCGTCGTAAGTCACTTCAACAATGGCGGCATCACCGCTGTAGTTTTCGGCCTTAATCGGCGTGACTTCATTTAGGTGAAAGTCGTAACCTGCCAGCACAATACTGTCTCCGGTGGCTAAACGCACATCTTTTTCCACGCTATAAGCTGAGGTCAGCGACATGCCTACCACGGCCACGGCAAAACCAAGATGACCAAATACCATCGACCACTCACTGCCGGTCATTTTGGCCAAAGCGCCCCAACCCAGTTTGCTGTTATTCGCTCTAGAGACCACCGATTGAATCGTCGCAATCATCACCCAGATGGCCAAAATCACCCCCAGAGCCGCCATATTGTCCATCACGCTGCGGGTCAAACTGACCCACAAGAAACCAATCGCAATACTGGCCGTTAACATCACCACAACGGTTTTTTTCAATGTGACCAGTTTATTTTGTTTCCAGCGCATCAATGGTGTGACACCTAGCAGCAAGGCAAAAGGTAATAATAGATATGAGAAGATTTCACTAAAGAAAGGCGCGCCGATTGAAATTGACCCCATGCCCAGTTCTTTATGTACCAAGGGTAAGAAGGTGCCCAGCAACACCACAATCGTCGCCAACACCAAGATAATATTATTGCCCCATAAGAACACTTCGCGCGAGAACATGGTGTATTTGACATAACTCTTCATATGGGTGGCTTTCACCGCATACAGCACCAATGAACAACTGATGACAAAGAATAAGAAGCCAAGAATAAACAGACCCCGAGACGGGTCACTGGCAAAGGCATGAACCGAGACCACGATACCTGAGCGAACCAAGAAGGTACCAACCAAAGATAACGAGAACCCGGTGATGGCCAGTAACACTGTCCACGACTTAAATATGCCACGTTTTTCTGTTACCGCAAAAGAGTGAATCAGCGCGGTCGCAATTAACCATGGCATTAACGATGCGTTCTCTACCGGATCCCAAAACCACCAGCCGCCCCAGCCAAGTTCGTAATACGCCCACCAACTACCAACGG
Source organism: Phenylobacterium sp. (assembly GCA_047617105.1). Taxonomy (GTDB): domain Bacteria; phylum Pseudomonadota; class Gammaproteobacteria; order Enterobacterales; family Alteromonadaceae; genus JABSOG01. The sequence continues at coordinate 8,114 of JBLGCB010000117.1, forward strand.
TGATACCTAGGGTTAAAAAGGTCCATGCTGCAACAGTCCAAGGTCGTGACCATTTGGCCCAAGTAGAATCGAGTTTACCAGTGAGCAATGCGGCAATCGCAAAGGCAAAAGACACCGACAACCCGACATAACCCATATATAACAATGGCGGATGAATGATCATACCGACATCTTGCAGTAACGGATTCAAATCTCGACCATCTACCGGAAAGTACGGTAACAAGCTTTCAAACGGGTCTGATAACAACAAAATAAACAGATAAAAGCCGATACTCAGCAGCCCCATCACCCCCAATACTCTGGCACGGATAATCAACGGAATGGCTTGTGAACGCAATGCAACTGCCGCCATCCAAACAGAAAAGATGAACACCCACAGTAGGAATGAGCCTTCATGACCACCCCAAACGGCGGTGACCCGATAACGTATCGGCAATAAGGAGTTAGAATTCGCGGCGACATAAGCGACGGTAAAATCGTTAACCACAAAGGCATAAACCAGCGCCAAAAACGCCAGCAAGGTGAAAAAGAACACCCCAAGCGCCAAAGTAGTGGCGCTGTTCATCAGCTGCACATTGCCCCGGTGGGCGCCCCACATAGGAAAAATGGCCAGCATCAATGCTAGACCTAAAGCGATGACTAATGACAAATAGCCAAGTTGAGGTATTAGGTGTGTGATCATCAGTAACCATCCTTTGCGGTCGCTTGCGCGGCACCTTTGCCCATTGAATTGGGCGCAACGTGTTTAATGCCTTTAAGGGCTTCGGCCACTTCTGGTGGCATATATTCTTCATCGTGTTTGGCCAGCACTTCAAATGCTTCGATGGTGGTTGGGTTAATCAACACCCCCTGAGCGACAATGCCCTGACCTTCACGAAATAAATCTGGCAGTAAACCAGTATAAGTAACCTTAACCAAAGGACCGATATCGACCAAATCGAACGAGACTTCTAGGGTCTTTTCATCGCGTTTCACCGAACCTTCTACCACTAGACCACCAATACGTAAACGCTGGCCAATCACCGGTTTTACTCCGTCTTCTTTTTTACCATGGATAATTTCTGACGGGGTATAGAATAAATCAATATTTTGGTTCAGCGCGTACAAAATCAAACCGATGGCCACGGAAAATCCGCTGATAGAGAGAATGGCGATATACAGCCGTTGTTTTCTGCGGGGATTCATAATAAGTCGGCCTCTTTGGCTTGTTTAATTCGTTTCTCACGATCCAGAGATTGAAAAACCTCCGCTTTAATTTGAGCTGTTTTTTTCACACTTACAATGGTGAGGGTCAGCAAAACCACAAAGGAAAAACCAAACGCCAACCAAACATAAAAGGCATATCCGCCCATGTTTAGGAAATCTGCAAAAGATTCAAAAGCCATATTATTTGCCCTCCTCGATAATCATATTCTTGACCCACTTACGGTGTTTTTCACGCTGTAAGATTTCATTACGCATTCGCACACACGCGAGGTACGCTAATAACATACCAAAACCCAACATATTAAGCAGCAATGGCCACAACATACTGGGATCCATCGACGGTTTGTCGGCTTTCAGTATGGTGGCACCTTGGTGCAAAGTATTCCACCACACCACTGAATAATGAATGATCGGCAAATTGATAGAACCGACTAAGGTCAAAATCGATGCCGCTTTACCCGCGGTGGTTTTATCTTCAAAGGCATTATAGAGCGATAAAATGCCGATATATATAAATAACAAAATCAACTCAGAGGTTAATCGTGCATCCCAAACCCACCAAGCACCCCACATAGGTTTACCCCATGCAGCGCCGGTGAACAAGGCGATTAAAGTAAAGGCAATGCCTATTGGCGCTGCGGCGATAATATACAATTCGGCCATTTTGACCTGCCACACCAACGCGATTAAAGCGGCAATGGCCATCGCTAGGTAGGTGCCCATCGACAAAGAGGATGCTGGCACATGCACATAGATGATTCTGAAACTATCGCCTTGTTGATAGTCTGTCGGGGCAAACACTAAGCCCCATATGGTGCCGACCAGTAATAAACCCAAGGTAATAACCCCAAACCAGGGTTGAAGCTTGCCGCATAGTTGATAAGCCTTTTCGGCTTTTGCATAAGGATGTAACCATTTCCACATAAGTTAACTCACACTCACTTTTAAAGAAGAAGATACCGCAAACGGACCCGTAATCAATGCTACCACCAACATTGCCCCGAGGATCGCCAGCTGGCCGTTATACGCGAGTCCGGCTATGGCGGAATCAACGGCAGAAGTGGCAAAAATCAATATGGGGATGTTTAGTGGTAAAACCAACAGGCTAATTAACACGCCGCCCTTTTGCAGGCCCACGGTTAACGCCGCGCCAATGGCCGCAATAATGCTCAACAGCGGTGTTGCGACCAGTAAAGTTAATATAACGGCTATCAAACCACTTTGGTTGACATTGAGAAATGCCGCCAGCAATGGCGACACCAAAATAATCGGTAGTCCGGAGATACACCAGTGAGCAACAATTTTTGCCAGTGCAATAATATGCAGTGGCACCGGAGACAAAATCAGTTGTTCGAGGGTACCATCAATATAATCTTCTTTAAACAGCTTTTCGACCCCAAGCAGAGTCGACAATAAGGCTGCCACCCAGATCACTCCGGGGGCGATACGTTGCAACAAATTAGGCTCAGGACCGACGCCGATAGGAAATAAGATAATCACCAACACATAGAAAAACAGCGGGTTAATCACATCTACCCGCTGGCGCAGGGCCAGTTGCAGGTCGCGCTTAAGGGTGGCGACAAAAACTTGGCCATAAGAAATAGAGGATGCGTTGTTAGATGAATTAGTAGGTGAATTAGTAGGTGAAGTATTCATCGCTAGAATTGATACTCCAAATGAACCCGTTGTAGGCTGGCAAAGTGCTCAGTCAAATCTTGGTGAGTAGTGAGAATAATCATACCGCCAGCGTCCAAATGCTGGGCAAAGCGTTTTTGCAGCCCGCTAACGCCCTTTTTATCGATGGCGGTAAAAGGTTCGTCCAAAATCCACAATTTGGCCTGAGACAACCATAACCTCGCCAAAGCGACCTTGCGTTGTTGTCCGGCAGATAACTGACTCACCGGAATATCTTCAAGCCCAACCAATCCTAAGCGCCCTAACAAGGCAAAGACATCGACATCTTCTTTTGAGGCAGAAGTTGAGAAATGAGTGCCACCGTGTAATTTCAACCAAAAATTGACATTTTCAAGCGCTGACAAATAGGGATTAATGCCAGCTTTATGACCGATAAACAGCAGGTTGCTGAGAAATTCAAATTCGACTTCATCAATGGCTTGCTGCTGCCAGCTTAATGTGCCGCTATCAGCGCGTAAAAAACCCGCAAGAATACGTAACAAAGAGGATTTACCAGCCCCGTTGGGTCCTTCGATTTGCAAGATCTCGCCACTGTTGAGTGAAAAACTCAAAGACTCAAACAGGCAACGATCCTGACGAACACAGGTCAGCTCATTGACAGCAAATAAGGCTGAAGATTGGGCGGGTACATCTGAAGGCACAACATGGGTCACTGTAAGATAATTTGTCGGGCATCATATCACAGTTAAATCCGCGATTGTCATCTTTTACGGTGGTTATTAAGGGCAAATGAAAGCGTCATTATACTTTGATTAAATAGTGGTCATCGAAATGCCGAACCAACAAACTAACCCCAAATATCCCCCTGTGTGGTCAACAATAGTATCTGAGGCCAAAATCGCCTAATATGAAGGTATTGATCAACGCATTGTCACTGAGCTGAGCTGTAAATGAACCAGTTTTTCATGTCAACCCCGACCAACCCGCCCAGCCAGCTTAAAACCGGGGCTGACGGACCTGATGTCGGCGCGTTAAAAATTCACAGCGCCAAACTCTACAGCGCCAGACTAGAAATGCTCGGCAATCAACTAAGCCTGAATACCCGAGGCGGCCAAAGTATTCAGGTCAAAGTCGCGGTTGGCCAGCAAACCGTCACCGTGCCCATACCCGTCGGACAGCAAATACCCGCAGCGATAAAAGCAGGCCAATCTTTTCAGGTCAGTTTTAGCACCAATAAAGATGGTCAGCCACAAATCAGCTTTTATCCACAAGATGGCGCTAAAGCCGCTGCGCAAACGGTCAAAATCAGCTTGTCGGATGCCCAGTTGGTCAACCTGTTAACCCTCAGTAAAGCGTTTAGAGCCAACCCCGATGGCAGCGTGCAAACCCAAGCCAAAATCGTGCTCAACAACCAAAATATCCCAGCATTAAAATTACCAGGGTTAGCCAGTGCGATAAAACTGCCCGAAGGTGTGGCAGATTTACTCAAAGACAGCAAAAGTGTCAACGTTACCATTGATGCTAAAAGTGGAAAAATCGAACTGCAACTCAGTCTCGATGGCAAAGCGGCTAAAATCACCTTGCCATTAACCGCCGATAAAGTCAGTCAGATGGTCAGGCAGGCGGTGAACCAGTCGCCCAATTTGGCGATGAAAGTTGAAGCGCAGACCGCAGGCGCAACCAAAACGGCTGGGGCCATGCAAATAGCCTTGCCAAATCAGCAAAAACTCACCTTACCTGGTAAAACCGACCCCGATGCCCAGGTTAAAATCCAAAGCCTAAGCCAACGGGAAATGTCGGTTAAAATCACAGGATCTGCCACCAGCAACACAGAACAATCGCCAGCCAAACCGTTATTATCAATTTTGTTAAATCGACCATTGGCCGGGTTAACTACCGCTCAACCTCCCGCAGGCAAAGGCGACGCCGCCCAAGGTGCTGCGACCTCTGCTTTAAGCAAAGCCGCCGCCAGCCTTAAACCGATGATGGAATCTCTGGTGCAAAGCGTTAAGTTCTCTACCACAACGGCTGATAACACAACTCAGCTAAACCCTCTAAGCCCTCAGGCCTCCGCGGTTGACCTTAAGCAACAAAAGCAAGTGCTCGATAAATTAATTGACCCGCTGATCCGACTGTTATTGCCGAAAAAAGTCAATTGGAGCGAAGGTTTAAAATCACTGGCAACACTGGAGCAGCAACTTCCAGATGCCAAAGCCACTGCCGAAGGGGATAAGGTGCCCCAGTTAAAACAGTTGTTAAATCAACTGAACCGCGCCATTCCCGACCAAAATAGTGCGTTGACCGAAAAAAACATCGCCAATATCGTCGGTCAACTGATCAACTTTAATCCGGCCAAAGTCAGCACCTCAATACAACCTACCCCTGCCAATGCCATTGCCAGCGCTTTACAACTATTGCTTGGCAGTAAACTGGTACATCAAAATGAAGCTAAGTCCACGCCACAATTGATTAAACAACTGGCCAGCTTATTAACCCCACTAACGGGTAAAGAAGCCAAAACCGCCAAAGAGATGAAAGCCCTGACAGGTCCCATAGTCCAAGCAGAACAAGGCAGTAATTCACTAAAAACCTTAGTGGGTTTACAATCAGGCATACGTCATCAACAACTTGAAAATGCCGAGAAAAAGGTCGATGGCAATACCCAAATCAACCTCAGCATCCCGTTAAAAATCGACGATGAATTTAAAGAAGTGAAAATCGCCATCACCGAAGAAGAAGCTAAAAAAGGCCAAGGCAGGCAGAAAAATTCAATCTGGCAGCTTAATCTGACTTTCGATTTAAATGAGATGGGCAGGTTATTGGTTAATGCCAAATTAAAAGATGGCGAAGTGAGTATGCACTTATACGCAGAGAAGCAAAAAACCTTAACTCTGATGGAAAAGTTCTCGGCGATTTTAGAAAAGCGCCTCGAAACCCAAGGGGTTAAAATCAACAATATTCAAAGCTCACTAGGCAAGATTAATACCCCTAAGGATAATAAACCCATGAGCAGCATTTTACAGATAACGGTGTAAATCATGAAAATTGATGACCAAGATAGCCAAGATGACAAGGCACGGGTAGAGCAAAACCTCACCAAGGCCAATAAAACCGCGGTCGGTTTGTCTTACGATGGTGGTAAAGGCGCGCCTAAAGTGGTGTCTAAAGGCCATGGTGCCCTAGCAGAAGAAATCATCGCTATCGCTCAAGAGCACGGTGTTCTGGTGCACGAAGACCAACAGCTCACCCAATTACTGGCCACGCTAGATTTGGGCGAAGATATTCCCAAGCAACTTTATGTGCTAATCGCCGAGTTGATTGCTTTTTCTTATGTGTTGCAAGGCAAGTTTCCTGATAACTGGGATAACACTCATAAGAGGATTGATTTTAAGGCGTAGGGTGCGCAATGCGCGAGGCTGTGTAAAAACTCCAATCCTGCGTAGGATGAGGTAGAGCCGAAACGGGATGCCGCCCAGACGAAACCCATCAAAACAGGGCTGCAACGGCGATATTGTACTGCTATCATGCGCAAATGATGGGTTTCGCTTCGCTCTACACCATCCTACGGAAGTTTTTACACAAGCTGACGCAATGCGCACCCTACGGTGATATTTTCGGATTTTAGGGTAGTAAAAGGGGGATATCGATCACTCAGAACGATGCAGCGAGACCAGCAATTCAGCTTCGGCCAGAGGCAGTTCGCATTCACGGACAATCTCTTCGACGTTGGCACCAAGTTCAACCATTTTTTGCGCTCTTGAATAGAGCCGGGATTCGGGTTCGATAAGCTGGAGCTCTTCCTGCTTTTCTGACACTTCACTGGTGACGGTTTCTAGACCCGCCAGCTTTTTGCCCAGCCCTAATACACCCATGCGTAACTCTTTGGTTTCGCTTCGGCTAATCAGTAACTGCTGGGTCAGCTGCTTTATCTGGTCCTGATGCTTGCTATCACTGGCACGTTGTTGCCTTTGCAGCACAAAGAAAATGATAAACACAAAGATAAGTGCCAGCATACTCAGTACATGAGGTAAGTATTGAAGAAAATAGGACATAATTTATCGGGCTTCGCTTTAACGAAACCCAATCACATTTAACCTTGTCAGACAAATTTATCGCGGCGCAAAGGCCGCTTTTACGAAGAATAATGCGGCCCTATGGTTACCGGGATCGCTTAAAGACCAGAGATTTCATCCCACTCTTCTTCATCCAGCAACTTATTCAGGTCAACCAAAATCAACAGTTCACCATCGCGATTGCTCACGCCTTGGATAAATTTGGCGCTTTCATCAGTGCCAACATTTGGCGCATTGTCGATTTCTGATGTACGCAAATAAACCACCTCAGCGACACTATCAACCAATATACCAATCACTTGCTTTTCAGCTTCGATGATGACGATACGCGTGCTATCAGTCATATCACTGGCCATTAGACCAAAACGAGAGCGAGTGTCTATAACTGTTACTACATTACCACGCAGGTTGATGATACCCAAAACATATGACGGCGCACCTGGCACTGGTGCAATGTCGGTATAACGTAATACTTCTTGAACCTGCATTACGTTGATGCCATAGGTTTCTTTTTCAAGATGAAAAGTTACCCACTGCAACACTTCGTCGTTGGCGTTGGCATTGCCCGATTTGGTTGATAATAATCTGTCTTGGCTCATTGAGCTTGCTCCTCGGCAAGAAATTTGACATATGTCTGCCTCTGGCAGACTCAAAAATCATTTTACTAAAATTGATTGTGCTTTTAATTGCTGTCTTGACTGTTTTGTCCTTGTTCAAACATTACTGTCTTGACTGTTTTGCCCTTGCTCGAACATTTCAATTAAAGCAGTTACATCTATTCATATCTTCACATTCATTCACGAATTGCTGTCTTGACTGTTTTGCCCTTGCTCGAACATTTCAATTAAAG
>JBLGCB010000118.1:0-15876 GCA_047617105.1 Phenylobacterium sp.
GGGCGACCAGAATTTCTCGATATCGCCATCGTCTATGCGCTGATTAATTTTATCAGTGTGATTGGTGTGTTGCGCTATTCAGACAGCGCCGAGTTTAATCATACACCACCAGAACAACAGTCCCAGGAGAAAGAATCATAATGTCCATGTTTATTGATATTCTTAGTGCACTGTGCTTATTCATCGGCAGCTTTTTGTGTCTGTCTGGTGGGGTGGGCATTTTACGCTTTCCTGACTTTTATACCCGTATGCACGCCGTTGGCGTGTCTGATACTTTGGCCGCCGCAATGATTTTAATTGGCTTGATGCTGCAAACTCAAGACCCCTTAGTGATTGTTAAGCTGGTCATGATCTTGCTGATGACATTATTTATCAATCCCACCGCCAGCCATGCGTTGGCCAAAGCCGCTTATAAAAATGGTCTAATGCCCTTGCTTAATAAGCAAGATAAGGAAACCAAATGATCGAATCGCTCATTGACGTCGTTTTATTGGCCTTGCTGTTGGGTGTTGCCCTTGCCATTGTACGGATGAAAGACTTATTCGCCATTGTCATGTTGGCCGGTATTTACGGTCTGCTGTCCGCCAGCTTTTTTGTTTCTATGGATGCGGTAGATGTCGCCTTTACAGAAGCCGCTGTGGGCGCCGGGGTTTCAACTTTACTGATGCTAGTGGCCATCACCATGACCGGGCGCAGTGAGAAGCCGAAACGCCATAAACCCTTGTTGGCATTGGCAGTGGTGCTGGTCACGGGTGGTTTATTGGCCTACGGCACTTTCGACATGCCCTATTTTGGTTCCCCAGATGCGCCCATTCACAGCCATGTTGCGCCTCACTACATTAACGATTCAATGCAAGAAATTGGCGTGCCAAATATTGTAACCTCTGTACTGGCCAGTTATCGAGCCTTTGATACTTTTGGTGAAGTGGTGGTTATCTTTACTGCGGGTATTGGCGTGTTAGCGCTATTATCAGTGGTCCGTCGCCCTGAAGACGAGATAAAAATCCAATCACACCATGATTCTATGCATGAGAAGCATTTAATTTTGCGTATTGTCAGCAAAATTCTTATTCCCTTTATTATGTTGTTTGCCTTGTACGTTCAGTTTCATGGCGATTTTGGCCCCGGCGGAGGATTTCAGGCGGGGGTGATCTTTGCCGCAGCTATCATCCTGTATACCATGGTGTTTGGTTTACACACCGCACGTCGAGTGATTAATCAATCGGTGACCCAGATAATGGCCGCGACCGGTGTGTTGTTGTATGGCTGCGTTGGCGTGGTATCGCTACTCAGTGGTGGTAACTTCCTTGATTACAATGTGTTATTAGAAAACCCCATTGCCGGTCAGCACATCGGCATTTTGCTGATTGAATTAGGGGTGGGCTGCACCGTAACCTCGGTGATGGTGGTGATCTTTTTCAGCTTCGCAGGTCGCGCCGAACACCAGAAGATTAATAAAAACAAGGGGACCTCCTAATGTTGATGGAACACTATAACTATTGGGTTGTGGTGGTGTTGATGATGATAGGATTTTATATCGTTATCGCCCATGGCAATCTGATCAAAAAAATTGTTGGTTTAACCATCTTTCAAACCTCTGTTTTTATTTTCTATATCAGTATGGCCAAAGTTGATGGCGGCACTGCACCGATATTGGCTGATGACATCAGCGTATATTCAAATCCATTGCCACATGTATTAATTCTCACCGCCATTGTAGTGGGTATTGCCACTACAGCATTGGGTCTTGCATTGACGGTGCGCATCAAAGAAGCTTATGGCAGTATTGAAGAAGATGATATTCAAGCCATAGACGATCAAGAACAGGACGCTCAAGTGCAAGATAATCAAACCAAAAATAGTCATGGAGGCAGCGAAGCGTGTTAGCACATTTACCCATTCTACAGGTAATTATTCCCCTTTTTGCCGCGCCTTTGTGCTTGTTGTTAAGACGCTCACAGCTGGTCTGGATGTTCGCCATCATAGCCAGTGGTTTGACTTTTTTAGTCAGCATTTTATTGCTGCAACAAGTCATGAGTACCGGCACTATTATCTATCTGCTGGGGGGCTGGGATGCACCTTGGGGCATAGAATATCGCATCGATGAACTCAATGCCTTTATGCTGCTGATCATTTCTGCGGTCAGTACCGTGGTTCTGTTTGCCGCTCAAACCAGCATCTCAAAAGAAATCTCCCCAGACAAACATACCCTTTTCTATATTTTATACCTGCTATCGTTAACCGGTATGCTGGGTATCGTCGCCACTGGCGATGCTTTTAATGTCTTTGTTTTCCTCGAAATATCCTCTTTGTCGGCCTATGCCATGATTGCCCTGGGTAAAGACAAACGTGCCTTGTGGGCCGCCTATCAATATTTGATTATGGGCACCATCGGTGCCACTTTTATTCTGATTGGTATTGGTTTGATGTATCAAATGACCGGCACCTTGAATATGGAAGACTTGGCCAACCGCTTACCTGAAGTGGCGCAATCACGCACCGTATTTACCGCCTATAGCTTTATTATTGTTGGCGTCTGTTTGAAACTGGCACTTTTTCCACTGCATCAATGGCTGCCTAATGCCTACGCTTATGCGCCATCGGTGGTGACCGCCCTGTTTGCGGCGACGGCAACCAAAGTGGCGATTTATTTGCTGATTCGTTTTACTTTTACCATCTTTGGCTTGTCTTTTTCATTCACCACTTTACCGTTGCAAACCTTGTTTATGGGGCTGGGACTGATAGGGGTTTTTGTCGCGTCAACGGTGGCCATCTATCAAAGCAATGTTAAACACATCTTTGCTTATTCAAGTATTGCCCAAGTGGGTTATATGATTGTTGGCTTCAGTGTTAGCTCAGTGACGGGTTTAACCGCCACCTTGTTGCATCTGTTTAATCATGCTTTGATGAAAAGCGCGTTATTTTTGGCGCTGGGTGCGGTCATGCACCGTATTGGCAGTGTTCAGCTCAATCAGTTTCAGGGCCTGGGTCGGCAAATGCCGCTCACCATGGCCGCCATTGTGCTGGGCGGATTAAGCCTCATCGGTGTGCCACTGACCGTTGGTTTCGTCAGCAAGTGGTATCTGCTGATGGCATTAATCGAAAAAGGCTGGTGGCCTGTTGCCGTGCTGGTTCTATTGGGTTCATTATTGGCCATTGTTTATGTCTGGCGTATTGTTGAAATGGCTTATTTTAGACCGCCATTACCAGGCAGAGACACCGTCAAAGAAGCACCGTTGTCTTTTCTGATCCCCATTTGGTTGTTGGTATTGGGCAATATCTATTTTGGCATTGATACTCGCCTTAGCGTACAGGTGGCCCAAGCCGCTGCCGGAAGTTTGTTTGGAGTGAACCCATGAGTCTGTCTTTGGCGTTACAGCTATGTATATTATTGCCGTTGATGGCGACGCTGGTGATTGTGGCAACGGGTAGCAAACCCAACCTGCGTGAGGCAGTCACCATAACCACCAGTTTAATCGTGTTCTATTGTGTCATTGTGCTTTACCAAGGGCTTAGCGATGGCGCAACCGTCAACGTATTTTGGTGGGCACTGTTACCTGATTTACAAATCAGCTTTACCATTGAGCCGTTGGGGATGATTTTTGCCTTAATTGCCAGTTTCTTATGGTTAATTACCACCATCTACGCCATTGGTTATATGCGTAGCCATGAAGAACAAAACCAAACCCGCTTTTATGCGTGTTTCGCGATAGCCATCAGTGCCGTCATGGCCATTGCATTTTCCGATAACCTCTTTACCCTGTTTATCTTTTACGAAGTGTTGACCCTGTCTACTTATCCTTTGGTGACCCATGCGGGCACAGAAAAGGCCAAAAAAGGCGGACGAATTTATCTGGGCATTTTACTGAGTACTTCAATCGCCTTTTTCTTATTGGCCATCGTCAGTACTTGGTTTGTTGCTGGCACCTTGGATTTCAAACCCGGTGGTGTATTTGATAGCAACGTCGATAAAACCGTGGCTGGTGCCATTCTGGTGCTGTTTATTTTTGGTATTGGCAAAGCCGCGATTATGCCTTTTCACCGTTGGTTACCTGCCGCGATGGTGGCACCCACCCCGGTGAGCGCGCTGTTACATGCCGTTGCCGTGGTGAAAGCGGGGGTCTTTACGGTCATCAAAGTATGCACCTTTATTTTTGGTATTGATTTATTGGCGGTATTACCCACTACCCAGTTTTTACTTTATTTGGCCGGTTTCTCTATACTGATGGCCTCAATAGTGGCGATGCGACAAGATAATTTAAAAGCTCGACTGGCCTACTCCACCATTGGCCAATTGGGCTATATCACCATGGGCGCATTACTGGCGACTTCTTCGGGGGTGATTGGCAGTTCCATGCACATTGCTACTCATGCTTTTGGTAAAATCACCTTGTTTTTCTGTGCCGGTGCTATTTTAGTCGCGGCTCACAAATCGAAAATCAGCGAAATGGCTGGCCTTGGCCGACAGATGCCCATCACCATGGCAGCATTTTTTATTGCCAGCTTGAGCATCATCGGTGTACCACCCGCAGGTGGCACTTGGAGTAAGTGGTTTTTGTTGATGGGTACTCTAGAAGCAGAGCAATGGATATTGATGACAGTGCTAATGGTCAGCTCCTTACTCAACATCGCCTACTTGCTGCCGATACCTTATCACGCCTTTTTCTCCAATCAGTCGTCTAATAAGCCCCCCTCCACTAAGTTTGAGATCAAAGAAGCACCGCTACCGTCGTTAATTGCGTTGTGTATCACCACTTTGGGTTGTGTGCTGCTGTTTGTCTATCCCCAACCTTTATACGAATTGGCCTCGTCCATACTAACACCTTTAGAAACAGCCATCCCAGGAACCGTTCATGGAAAATAACCAACCTTCTGATGAGAAAAAGTATTTTTTTGATCAGCCGAAAAATGTTAAACGACTTTTAAATGTGTTTTATGGCTGTTGCGTGCTGTTGTTCGCGCTGGACTTTGTCATTCATCGTCATGTTTTACACAGTTGGGAAAACCTGTGGGGCTTCTACCCCATTTATGGTTTTGTCGGCTGCGTGGTCTTAGTGCTGGTGGCCAGTTGGATGCGGACATTTTTGATGCGAGATGAAGACTATTATGATAAGGCTGACAATCAAGGCCAAGCGCAGATTAAAACAAAAAGTGAAGTAGGAGATCAAAATGTGGATGCTTGAGATCCCGCCATTCGTGCCATTTTTTATCGGCGCGTTATTGGCTGCCTTCACCCGTGGTACCGCACGTAGCATCATCATGGTACTCATTCCCTTCGTCAGTGCTGCTCATCTTTGGATGGTGCCCGAAGGCGTTCATTTACAAATGGCGTTTCTTGATTATCAGCTGATCCCCTACAGCGCGGACAAGTTAAGTCTGATGTTTGGTTATGTTTTTCATATTGCCGCGTTAATTGCCATTATTTACTCGCTACATGTCCGTGACACCATGCAACAGGTGGCCGCGATGCTGTATGCAGGCAGCGCCTTAGGTGCGGTGTTTGCAGGCGATTTATTAACCTTGTTTGTGTTCTGGGAGCTTTTAGCTTTCACTTCAGTATTTCTCATCTGGGCGCGTAGAACCCCACAAGCCTATGCGGCCGGTATGCGCTACCTTATCATTCAAGTGTTGTCTGGGGTCATTCTGTTGGCTGGCGCGCTGTTTCACGCCTTTGAGACAGGCAGCTTAGCCTTTACTTATATTGGTCTAGACAGTATCGCTGGTTGGTTAATCTTTATTGCCTTTGGCATTAAATGTGCGTTTCCTGTGGCGCACACTTGGCTCACCGATGCCTACCCAGAAGCTACCGTGACCGGCACCGTTTTTCTCAGCGCCTTTACCACCAAAGTGGCCGTTTATGCCTTGGCTCGCGGCTATCCTGGTACTGAATTACTGGTGTACATTGGTGCGGCGATGACTTGCTTCCCCATTTTCTTTGCCGTCATTGAAAATGACCTACGTCGAGTATTGGCCTATAGCCTGATCAATCAGGTTGGATTTATGGTGGTCGGTATTGGTATTGGCACCGCATTAGCCATCAATGGCGCGGTTTCTCATGCCTTTAATGATGTGATTTTTAAAGGTTTGTTGTTTATGTCGATGGGGGCGGTGTTGCATATGACCGGTCGTATCAACGGCTCTGACTTAGGCGGGCTCTACAAAACCATGCCCAAAACCACGGTGTTATGTATCGTCGGCGCAGCCTCGATTTCGGCCTTCCCGCTGTTCAGCGGTTTCGTCAGCAAATCAATGGTGATGTCTGCGGCGCTTGAAGAGGGTTATGACTGGATATGGCTGATGCTGTTATTCGCCTCTGCCGGTGTTTTTCATCATGCCGGGATTAAAATTCCTTATTTTGCCTTTTTTGCCCATGACTCAGGCATTCGAGCCAGCGATCCACCAAGCAACATGTTATTGGCGATGTTCATTGCCGCAGGGCTTTGTATTGCCATTGGTATCTATCCTTCAGCATTGTATGCTTTACTGCCTTACGATACCGGTTACAACCCTTATGATGCGACGCATGTACTGGCACAGACGCAATTGTTGTTTTTCTCTGCGCTGGCTTTCGTCTGGCTTAACCTCAAGGGAATGTACCCGCCTGAATTACGATCGACCAATTTGGACATTGATTGGATTTATCGCCGTGCCGTACCAGCAGGGTTACAAAAAATGTTTGCCATGATGTGGCAGATAGATAGTACAATACGTAAGGCGTGTCTTAGCAAGTTGGATAGTTGTTTGGGTTATATTAGTGCAAGACATCATCGACTCGGTGGTTTGCTTTCACGACAGTATCCAACAGGCAGTATGGTGTTGTGGGTTGCGGTGATCTTCGCGACCTATTTATTTTTAAGTTTTTTTGTTTAGGATCCGACACTAAATAACATCCAAAACTGACTTGTCTCTTTATCGAAGCGTCGGACCGTCCTGTTCTGCGTTAGGGAAAGCGTTGTGTAGAACGACTACACGCCCCTTTCCCTGCCTTGAACAGGAATAAATATCCTGCCTCAGTTTCGGATCTTATTTAATTCTGGGTCCTTAGGATCTTTATTGAAGGTAAAACGGGTTTAGTATGAACTTTCTCTGGATAGCATGTGCATTTGTTTGTGGCTTTTTGGCCCAACAGATAAAGTTACCGCCTTTGGTGGGCTATCTTGGGGCCGGTTTTGGCCTATATGCGCTGGGGGTTGAACCAGACAGCTCGCTTGAAGTCATTGCTCACTATGGTGTTATTTTACTGCTGTTTACCATCGGTCTTAAACTCAATATCAAAAGCTTATTTAAAGCTGAAATTTGGAATGGTGCCACCGCGCACATGAGCGCCATTGTACTGCTAACCACAATAAACTGTTTGTTTCTTGGAGCGATGGGCGTTGCCCATTTTGGTAGCTTAGATTGGCAATCTGCCGCGCTTATCGGTTTTGCAGTGAGTTTTAGCAGCACAGTTTTTGCGGTTAAAGTGCTTGAAGACCGCGGTGAAATGCGCGCACGCCATGGCCAGGTAGCGATTGGTATTTTGATTATTCAAGATATTGCGGCAGTTTTATTTGTCACCTTTGCGACCGACAAGTCACCATCATGGTGGGCCTTGATTTTATTGGCTTTGCCATTGTGCAGGCCGGTGCTTCATAAAATACTAGAGCACAGTGGGCACGGTGAAATGCTGCCATTGGCGGGGTTCTTCTTTGCTTTTTCAGCAGCCAAGGTATTTGAATTGTGCGGCATGGAATCACATCTGGGTGCCTTGGTCATGGGCATTCTGCTCAGTAACCATAATAAAGCCACCGAGCTGGCCAAATCGTTAATGAGTTTTAAAGACATCTTCCTGATTGGCTTTTTCCTCTCCATTGGATTCACCGCACTGCCAACCGTTGATATGTTGGGTGTCGCGCTAATCATGGCTTTTGCATTGCCGGTTAAAGCCGCTTTGTTTTTTCTCTTGTTAACACGTTTAAAACTCCGTATTCGTACCTCCTTTTTAACATCCCTAAGCCTTGCTAACTACAGTGAATTTGGTCTAATTGTCTGTTCAGTCAGTGTCGCCAACGGGTTACTGCCCAAAGAATGGTTGGTGATTATGGCGCTGGGTGTTGCATTCTCTTTTGTTTTTTCAAGTATCATTAATTTAAAGGCCCATGAACTGTATGCCCGGTGGCGCGAGTTGATGATCCGCTTTGAAACCAGTGAACGTTTACCCGATGATCAATTCTCTCAACCCGAGGGGGCCACGGTGCTGGTGATTGGCATGGGGCGTGTCGGCACAGGTGCCTATGAACACTTACATGAGAAATTACAGCACAGCGTCTGTGGCGTAGATGTCGATAAGAATCGGGTGGTGCATCATTGTGAGCTTGGTCGTAATGTCATTACCGCAGACGCCGAAGACCCTGATTTTTGGAATCATATCAACCTTGATTCAATCAACTTAATCATGCTGGCTGTGCCTCAATATAGAGATATACTGGAGGTGGTCAAACAGCTCCAGATTGCGGGTTATCAGGGGAAAACAGCAGGCATAGCCCGCTATAAAGACGAAGAGAAAGAATTGTTAGCCGCTGGCATCGATGTGGTTTTTAACTTCTACCGTAGAGCGGGTTCAGGTTTCGCTGAACAGAGTATGCATCTGCTTGACCCATCATCGACCAATGATTGATCATTGACACCTTCTCATGCTGAGTTGAATATCAACATCTTCAGCGCGCATGGCTTTGGAGCGCATATAACTCATCTTCAAGGCCACCTCCCAGAGCAAATAGCGATTCACTTTTTTCATCTCATCGACAGATAACAACTGCTGCATTTTTTTATAGCCATCGATAAATACTTGTCTGCGCCTATGGTCTTTATCATTCACCAGTTGGGCAATTTGATATTTTTTAACATCCTTTTCATCAAGCGGTTCGAGATAATCACAAGTCAGCCTGAGCTTTCTGATGGCATTTTCCTTAGCAAACCCTTCCCTTGAGAGTTCGGTCAAACTATCGATTTTATCTTGTTCAATACCGATTTCTCTGGATAGGTTGGGACGAAAAGATGCGTTAGACTTCTGGTCTTGATTGCTGACTAAACTACGCATAAAAGACCTCATAATGGCATTCATTGGCATCGCTAAAGGGTCTTTACTGCCATAAAAATTCAGATATCTCGACCGTCTACTGTCCTCCTGAACTTCGATCGTCATGGTTTTTTGCCCTTGGTGTTCATACTCATAAAGCAATTGAGGAATTTGAACGCTGAGATTATCTTGAGTAATACCATTGTGCGTCAGCATGTTGGCTGCCATTGATTTTTTCTGCTTGAATAGATATTGCAGGATGGTTAATGTTGAGAAGTTTGCTTTGAAGGTCGATTCAGGTGTAGTTTCAGGTGTAGTTTCAGGTGCATAATCAGAAACTTCACAAGAGGTTTTAGTGATGAGTTTGGCTAAAGAATAGTCACTGCCCTGGCCATAGCTCATTTTCGTTAAAGCGTTTCCCCTCACGATCCCGCGCAATTCGTCCGGTTTGATACCATTAAGCATCAGCAATTTGGTGACTAGACTATCATCAAGCAATGCCATCAGTAAAACTGGGGAGCGGTTCATTTTTACATGACACTTACTGCCACTGCAATGGGCAGGTTGTTCCAGCCACATTGCTTTTGCCAATACACGCTCAACACCGGCCATAAATACCGAAGTCTCTCCTTGTGATATACAGCCTAATTTTTTGTACACTGAGCGATGGGCGTCTGCATCTTCAAGCATGATTTCTCTTAGCCCTGCATTTAGTGCATCATCTTGTGCTGCATTAACTGCATTGGCCACCATAACATTTGCCCACAAACAGACAGTAACCAGAGTCGCGAATCGTTTTCTTAGCATAATCACACCTAAAATTTCTTAATGGCTGATGATGGTCTAATTCTAGTTTTTATGTCGAGGAATGCAAATGGTTGGGGCACCACCTTGTTTAAGTCCAAAAACTCACATCCATGTGAGATTTCTGGAGGAAGCTACGTTTAAGCAAGTGAAACTGCGCTTACATTTCAACAAATTGAAATGGCGGCACATCCATGTACCGCATAGCCAGTGCCCAACAACATTCGTTTTTGATGGTTAGACATTTCGATGGGCACTACCTAATCAGGCTGAACATTAAACTTATCGCCATAAACAGCCGCCATTGTGCCATCAGGATCATGTAGTTTTACTTCTTGATGACGCCAATGCAGTAATACCAAGTTATCTTCCTTTTCAGCTTGATAACTTGGCACCAAAAAACCTTTTATCTCAGGACGTTTTTCAACAGCCTTATACAGCTGCCAACCGGGAGGTTCCCCACCCTGTAAGCGAAGCAAACGCCAAGGAGAAGAAAATAACTCATGATATGGACGGAGATCTAAAAGGCCGTCAATATTAATACTGTAGGAACATAACACTTGAGGATCTAATAATTTTGTAGATGTACCTGCTGATACTTCAGCAAGGCAAGTATTGACTTTCAAACCCAGATATAGCGCAGGTGAACCTTTGGGATTAAACCGCCCACCAGCTCTTTTTGCACCTTCACAACTCATTGGTGACCAGGCCCACACCGGGTTATGCATCCGAAATGCAGGCCCAGACCAAGATATGAGGTCATGGCTGCTCAACGATTTAATGAATTGGCTGATATTTCCCGACATTACTCAAAGCCACCCATTTCTTTGGCAGTAATATAATCGTTCAGTGCCTCAATACCTTGTTCATTGTATTGCTTAACAATCTCAGATGGTGTCAAACGACCAAATGAAGTGAGAGGTTCGCCAATATACCAAGCCCATGCCGCTTGATCACTTGAAAACCAGGGCCTCACGCGGCGTAGTAACGCGTGTACCTCAATCATTCTGGTTTGAACTCTGGCTTGCTTTAGCCTGTCGGCTCGTTTAAGCGATTGAGCTGGCAGGTCAATAAACCTTGCGATATGTTCAATGGTGGTAAAGAAAACAGCGGCCCACGCCTTGGGATCTTCCAATCCATTAGACAACGGCTTTAATATTAAAGTAGACATATGATGACCTATATTTGACGCTATATGATGTCAAGTTTAGGTCGTATGGGTGTTTTTTGCAAGAGGTGTTAATGAGGGGTATAGTTGTTTTAGGTCAAAACCAACTTTTCTTTGGAACGATATTGACAGGGAACGGCAATAACTCGCCCTTCCCTACCTAGTTATCGTCCAGAAACTTCGTTTCTAGACAGGCACTACCTAATACCTCAGTCTTTCAATCCCTAATCGCCAACAAGCACTTCATCAACCCGTTGTAGACCACGCGGTAACTTACTGCCTCTACGGCCTCGTTCGCCCGCGTAATGGGCTAAATCATCTGGTTTGAGGGTGAGTTTACGTTTACCTGCGATAAGAGTGACCGGCGTGTCTGCCGGGACGGCAGCGAGGATATGAATAAACTCATCTCTGGTCGCCGCACGAGCAGAAGGAATTGAAATAATTTTATTGCCTTTGCCTTTGGTCAACTTAGGCAAATCTTGCAGCGGGAACACCAGCATTCGACCTTCATTAGAAATGGCCAAACATAAATCAGTACCAAGGTCGCTGACCGGACATGGCGGCAATAATAACGCGCCTTTGGGCAGGGTGACCACCGCTTTACCATTTTTGTTTTTACTCACCAAAGTCGCATAGGTGGTGACAAAACCATAACCACCATCAGAGGCCAGTAAAAAGTGCTGACTCTCCTCTGCCATAATCACATGTTCGAAAACGCCGCCAGTATTGATGGTAAAGCGCCCGGTTAATGGTTCGCCCTGGCTACGGGCCGTTGGCAAGGTATGAGCATCGGTCGAAAACGCCTTACCAGTAGAGTCAAGAAACACCACTGGCAAGTTACTGCGCCCTTTGGCTGATGCTTTATAATCATCACCCGCTTTATAACTCAGCGCTCTGACGTCAATATCGTGGCCTTTGGCGCAACGCGCCCAACCTTTATCTGAAATCACCACCGTCACCGCTTCGCTGGGGATCAACTCTTTTTCTGTTAGGGCTTTGGCTTCTTCGCGCTGTACTACAGGTGAACGACGTGGGTCGCCATATAACTTCGCCGCTTCTTTAATCTCTCTTTTCAGCAGGTTGGTCATTTTAACTTTAGAATTAAGAATGCCTTCAAGATGATCACGTTCTTTTTCTAACTCGTCCTGCTCGCCCTTGATTTTCATTTCTTCAAGTTTGGCTAAATGACGTAGTTTTAAATCTAAAATCGCATCGGCCTGAATCGCCGTCAACTCGAACCTTTCCATCAATACCGGTTTGGGTTCATCGTTCTGACGGATAATCGCAATCACTTCGTCAATATTCAAAAAGGCAATCATTAAACCTTGCAGAATATGTAACCTAGCCAGCACTTTTTCGAGTCGATGTTGCAATCGTTTGGTAACGATATCACGACGAAAAACCAGCCACTCGCTTAATATGACCAACAGGTTTTTGACTTTAGGTCGCTGATCTAAACCGAGAATATTCATATTGACTCGGTAGTTTTTTTCTAAGTCTGTAGTGGCAAAAATATGTTGCATCAACTGCTCAACATTGACCCGGTTAGAACGAGGCACAATCACGATACGCGTGGGGTTTTCATGATCGGATTCATCACGCAAATCCGCCACCATCGGCAGCTTCTTCGCCACCATTTGTGCTGCAATTTGTTCTAATACTTTGCCACCAGAGGTTTGATGAGGCAAAGCGCTGATCACAATATCTCCCGCCTCTTCTTCATAAATTGCACGCATTTTAATGCTACCGCGACCGGTTTCATACATCTTACGAATATCTTTGATTGGAGTAATGATCTCTGCTTCGGTGGGATAATCCGGCGCGATAACATACTCCATCAAATCTTCGACCGTACTTTTGGGGTTACTCAACAAGTGAATACAGGCATCGGCGACTTCAAAGACATTATGAGGTGGGATATCAGTGGCCATACCAACGGCAATACCGGTGATACCATTAAGCAGGATATGTGGCAGTCGTGCAGGCAGCACTTTGGGTTCTTTCATGGTGCCATCAAAATTGGGCGACCATTCAACATTGCCCTGCCCCACTTCTGACAATAGAATTTCACTGAAACGAGATAATCGTGCTTCAGTATAACGCATCGCCGCAAAGGACTTAGGATCATCCGCTGCACCCCAGTTACCTTGACCATCGACTAGCGGGTGGCGATAAGAAAAAGGTTGCGCCATCAACACCATGGCTTCATAACAAGCAGAGTCACCGTGGGGATGAAACTTACCGAGCACATCACCCACCGTTCTGGCAGATTTCTTATACTTCGCCGTGGCCGACAGATTGAGTTCGCTCATTGCATAGATAATTCGGCGCTGCACGGGTTTAAGGCCATCACCGATGTGGGGCAAGGCCCGATCCATGATGACATACATGGAATAGTTTAAATAAGCCTCTTCGGCAAACTGGCGCAACGGCACCTGTTCAACATTAGCCATCGTATAATCATCAGTTACATCATTCATCAGTCATACCCTAATAGATCTATTGTTGTATTGTTTTTGCTCTTGCTCTTCCTGTGCGAAGCAAACTCATAAAAGCCGCCTAACGAGCCCTAGCGAGTAAGGCGGATTTTATTTTACGTGACTTCAACGCAATTACGGCCATTATCTTTGGCCAAATACATCGCCTTATCAGCCCGTTGCATCAGCGCTTCAAAGCTCTCCTGACCATTGGCCATCGCCACGCCAAAACTGGCCGTCACGGCAAAACTATCGTCATCAAACTGATGTTGTTGCCCCGCCAGTTTGTCTTTTAGCCGTTCAGCAATCAGTTGCGCGGTATCAATGGTCACGCCGGGTAAAATGGCCAAAAACTCTTCGCCACCAATTCGCGCCATAGTATCACTATCACGTAAACACCCTTTACTCACCTGCGAAATCACTTTTAACACCTGGTCACCCGCATTGTGGCCATAAGTATCATTAATGCTTTTAAAATCATCTAGGTCAAACATCATGATGCTCACCTTTTGCGGCTCACCATTTTTCTCATCGACCAAACGGCCTCCGGTGGCCAGCGCATAACGGCGATTATACAAATCGGTTAAACTGTCGGTTTCGGCTATTAATTTCAGTTGACGGCGGGAATGTAACTGGCGGTACATCACCACGATTAACCCTAATGATAACAAGGCTAATGCAACCAGAAAAAAGGTTTGGATTTGTTGTTCATTTTTGGCTTGTTTAAGTTGCAGGGCTTTGATTTCATTTTCTTTTTCTAAAATGGCATTACGGGCTTCATTACGCTCAACGTCAAATGCAACACTGAGTCTGCCCACGGTTTTGTCCTTTTCTTGGCTTCTCCATTGTTCATAACCTTGGTTATATTCTCTCGACAATTCATAAGCCCGTCGGTATTGTCCCAACTCTGAATAAAACTGTGACTTTAAGCGCAAAATTCGCAACCCCGCACGGTTGTTATTATTTAACTGCTCCTTGGGCATTAATTTTTCAGCAATCGACAATTGTTCCAGCGCTTTATTGGGCAAGTCTAGGCTGCTAAATATCTCGGCCTTCACCGAATGGTGCTCCACACGCATGAAAACGCCTTCAATACTGTCAAAAAGCTCTTCTGCTTTGAGCATATAAGCCATCGCCCGCTCAGGCTGTTTGGCCAATCTACTCGACATCGCAAAGCCTTTATAAGCCATGTACTGATCAGAGCGTATACCAGATGCCTTACTTTCAATCAGCATTTGATTGAAATAAACATTGGCGTTTTTAGGGTCTTCTTCTTCGATGTAGAGCACGGCAATATTATATAAGGTGATGATTTTCAACTCTCTAATATTGGTCGCTTCAGCGGCTTCAACCGCCTGTAAAAAAATCGCTAACGCTTGTTTAGCATCACCAATATAGCTATACAATAAGCCCATTTCATTGAGAATTTCCCACAGCAAATCGTCATTTTTCAATTGCAGAGCAATCTCATACGCCTCTTTCATATGTTTGAGGCCAAGCTGGTAGTTATCCTGGTCGGTATACAGTGACGCAATATTGAGTTTACCCCGTCCCAACATCAATTGGTCATCGGTTTTGGCTGCAATCAACAATCCTTGGTTAAAATACTGTTGTGCCGCACCATAATTGGCCTTAATCTGAGCGTACCAACCCAAGTGATAATACAAGTCAGCCACTATCGGGTCACTTTCATCACGATACAACGCCAGACCTTGTTCAGCATATTGTTTAATCTTCGCCGCTTGGCCCAAAGTGGCACTCAGTTCTGCCAGCTTGGAATAAAAATGGGCCAATTCGGCCGCAGAGGACACTTTGTTGACCTCAGTTTCGCGTGATAGCATCATGGTTATAGCAGCTTTCACTTCGACTTTTTCTAGCGCTTTGGCTTCTTCAACCAACTGTTTGGCCAACGGTAAAGACACCATGCCTTTATCGTCGTTATCATCAGCCGACACCCGAAACACCAGACACAGTAAGATCACCACCAATCCCATCTGGTGTGCTAAGCCTGAGCCAGCCCAGCGATTATTTATTTGCCTTTTCATCAATGTCCTTCAACCTTATATCGTTGGCGATTTATATTGCCAATCGCAACGACTTTTTATTTATTAGTAACTATTCAGCGCACTCATCTTTTGCACCATAACGGCGTTATTTTCGTACTCAAACAGTTACATATATCTTATATGCGCCTATTTTCCGTGCAAAAATGCCTTGTTCTGAAGCAAAATCTAATCACGCTGAACAGTTACATTTATTATATATTTTACCAATACGATTAAACCACGGCCTCGTCGCCTTTAAGTTCTAGCCATTGCTTGCGATCAGGGGATCGCTTTTTCGCCAACAACATGTCCATAAGTTCTGTT
>JBLGCB010000119.1:0-15631 GCA_047617105.1 Phenylobacterium sp.
GTCGAAGTGCTATCAAAAACGACTCATCAAACTGATCGAACCATCAAACGTCTGTCTTATATCAACTTACCCAGCTTGCTTGAATATGTTTTGATTGAACAAGATTTTGTCGATATAGAAGTGATGAAAAAAAGCGATGGCTGGAAGTCCAGCCATTATTTTTTAGGTGACAAGGTGTATTTTGAATCTATCGATTTAACTCTGTCGGTCGAAGAGATTTATCATCGAGTGCATAATGACAATATGCAGGCCTTTTTACAAAAATAAGGTAAAAGTAGGAGCCGCTAGCCCTGTTCAGCGGCTAATTGGTACCAGTACTGCGCTTCTGCTTTATCTTGTTCAACATTGATGCCTTTAGAATACATATCGCCGAGGTGTTTTTGAGCCCAATCTAAACCCATCTTGGCACTTTTCAGATAATAACCTAGCGCCATTTCGTTATTTTTTTCAACCTCGCCCCAGCCATTTTCGTGAACCATACCCAGCATATAAATGGCATTGGGCAGTCCTCTATCAGCGGCTACTTGATATAACTTAATGGCGACTTTCATATCTTTGCCAACCCCTCGACCTTCTCGATACATTCCGCCAAGATTGGTTTGTCCTCTGGGATTGCCTTGCTTGGCAGATTGCAAAAACCAATAAAAGGCCATGGTATCATCCTGCTCAACGCCATTACCGTGTTTATAAGCCCAACCGAGGTTGTTTTGCGCCATTGAATGGTTTAGTTCTGCGGCTTTATTAAACAAGGATATCGCTTGTTGATAATCTTGTTCTAACCCCTTAGCACTGTAATAGCTCCAGCCAATGGTGCTCATCGCATCAGTGTTACCTTGTTCCATGGCTTTGTTGAGCCAAAAAAATGCCTGTTCATAATCTTGTTCGATACTATGGCCATGATAATACCATTGTCCCAACAGGTTTTGTGCTACCGGGTCGCCTTGTTGGGCCGAATAACTCACGTCATGATAATCAGCAGCAAAGGATGTGGCGCAAAATAGACTCAGGCTGAGCCAATAAAATCTGCTCAATAACGCTTTTGCCTGTCTTTTAATCGTCATTTTTATCATTTGACTATTCTCCGCTTATTGGTGTGTTGGCACTGTTCGAATTTAAGCCTGTTGAAGAATAATACACCTTTTTAGAGTATGCTCAATCGCAAACAACGAACCGACAAGTTTTGACAACTATTGATAAATTTTAATCGCAACAGACAACTACTGCTAACTAAGGATTAACAATGAAACAACGAATAACCATGATTATGTTCTTGGCATTAACACAATTTACTGTGGCAATGCCTGCCTTCGCTGACCATGCGGCAGCTACTAATTATCGTGTGGGACTGTATTTTGGTCTTTCACTGCCCACTGGCGGTGGTGTTTCCTTATTGCAATGGAACCAATTTGAACGCAACGTGCTGGCGAAAACCTTTGAGGGTTTTAATGTGGTTGATTCCACCGGTTATTATCAGGGCAAACCTGAACGTTCAAAGATTGTTACTTTGATTATTAACCAGAGCGATATGACCAAAGTGAATAAGGTGGCGCGGCAATATGCGACCAAATTTGAGCAAGATTCGGTGATGATGGTGAAGATTAGAGTGGATGAATGGACGTTTATTGGTAAGGCCGGAGAAAAATAAAACTTTCGCTAAAATAAAACTTGCGTTTGGGTTAAATTAATACAAAAATGTATTAATACTTTTTTGTATTAATTTAAAAATAGATTAATATCTAAAACCAAATCAAAACGCGAGGATAGAAAAATGAAGCTTGGCAATGTGGCGACTGGTGAACATTTTTACAATCGAACAGCTGATTTGAATGATATTTGGCAAGTACTGGCAGATAACCATTTAATTCTTAGTGGTCCCCGGCGTTTGGGTAAGACCTCGATTTTATATAAACTCATTGAACAAGCCGATAAACATGGTTATCAGGCGCAAATTGTTGATGTGCAAGGCATTGACAGTGCGCAGGGGTTTATTAACAGCCTCAAAAAGCAATATGCCTCTTTAAAGGCAAACAAAGCATCACTAATAGACAAATTCAATCCTTTTAAATCGATCAAAGCATTTGGTGTTGCTATTGAGGTAAAAGACAGTCAACAACCATCCTGGCAAGAAGAGGGGGATTATGTATTCAATCAGCTGGCCGCAGACAAACTGCTAATATTGGTGGATGAATTTTCAATTTTCCTCGAAACCCTATTACAACGCAATTACGACGAAGCGGTCGATTTTTTGGCTTGGTTACGTCGTTGGCGAATTGCGCAAAACCTGCAATGTAAGTTTATATTCACCGGTTCAATTGGTTTACAGGCGCTGCTAGAAAAACATGGCCTAGTGGCAGAAATGAACGATTGCTTTGATTATATCCTCGGGCCTTTTAAAACCAAACACGCCGTTGCCATGTTGCAACAGTTTGCGACGCAGAACAGTTATTTACTTGATGATAACAACGCAAAAATGTTGTGTGACAAAATCGGCTGGCTTTCACCATTTTTTATCAATTTATTGCTCAACGAATCCATCAATGCTGCACGAGATCGATTGGAAGAAACGGTTGAGCCATTAGCTTCTGAGATTATCGGCCAAGACATCGAAGACGGTTATGAACGTTTGCTGGTGTCGCGTTCACGCTTTAGTCATTGGGAAAGTCGATTGAAAAAGCAATTACCCGCCACTGAATTGAGCTTTTGCATGACGATATTAACCGATATTTCTAAATCAGACGATGGACTCAGCTTGAGTCAGCTTTCTTCTCGCCTACAGAAAAAACAGGTTGACGTCGAAGTCAGAGAGCAATTAATTCAAAAACTGCGCCTTAAGCTCACTGACGAGGGTTATTTATCATCACCCGATGAGCAAGGCAAAATACATTTTTTATCCTTTTTACTCAAAGATTATTGGAAACGCAATCATGGCTGAGCCAAAACCCTTTTCAACATCCGGAATTCAGGCAGTGGCCAAATACAACCCGCACCTGTGGGGACCGGAAGATTTAAAAGCAATTTTTGTCGCGCGGCAGCGGGAACTGGCGGAACTTACCCAAGCGATTAGGGATGCTGAACCAACGTCTTGTCCGCAGCATATATTGCTCATTGGTCAGCGGGGCATGGGAAAAACCACTTTGCTGCAACGCATCGCCCTGCAAGTTGAAGAAGACAAAGACCTGAGTAAGGATTGGCTGGCGCTGAGGTTTCCTGAAGAACAATATACTGTAAGCAATCTAGCCGAGCTTTGGGGCAATGTACTCGGCGCATTGGCTGATGCACTTGAAGCAAAAGGAGAATCAACCCAGCTGATTGATCAAAACCTATTGATGCTTGAAAGCTTGCCGGTTGAAGAGCGCGAAGACAAAACCTTAGAGTTGATTAATCAATGGTGTGAGCAACATCAGCAGCGATTATTGTTGCTGATTGACAGCACTGATTTGTTATTTGATAATCTCAACGACGCTAAAAAAAGCAAGAAAGATGATATTGCGGTGAGTTTATGGCGATTGAGAAATACCTTACAAAGTAACCGTAATTTATTTTGGTTGGGTGGCAGCTATCAGGCATTAGAGGGCAGCGATTTATATCATGATACTTTTCAAGATTTCTTTCATATGGTTGAACTCAAACCGCTAACCCTTGAAGAGGTGCAAAATGCCATGCGCGCCATGGCCCATACCTTTGGCACAGGCGGCGGGGTAATAGGTGAAGCAGCTGAAAATGTAATTAATAAAGCCTTAAGCGAACGCCCAGAGCGGCTAAAAACATTACGCCAATTGACGGGCGGTAATCCACGAACCACGGTGATGTTGTTCGAGCTTTTTGCTGCTGGTGGTAACAACCAGGTGCGCAGTGATTTAGAGCGTCTGCTTGATATGATGACGCCGCTGTACAAAGCCAGATTAGAAGCGCTGGCCGATCAACAACGTAAACTTATCGCCCATATTATGGAAGCCTGGCAGCCTATTTCACTGGGTGATTTAGCCAAAGTCTCTGGTATGGTCAATACCAAAGTCAGCCCCTTGCTGGCTCGAATGGAGAAAGATGGCTTGATTGTTAAGGCCGAATTGCCTAACACCACCCGCTCGGGTTACCAAGCGGCTGAACGTTTCTTTAATATCTGGTATTTAATGCGCAATGCACCACGGCGGTTAAAGCTACGTTTGGCCTGGTTGGTAGAATTTATGCGGATGTGGTTTAAACCCGATGAATTAGAGCATATCGCCCATCAGCGTATGAGTCGTCATGCTAGCGGTGGTTCTGAGTTGGATGATTTGGAATATAGCCGTGCCGTTGCTTCTGCGATGCCTAGTGGTAGTCAAACCCGGTTGTCGCTGGATTATCAGTTATTTAAAGAGTTACAGCAGCTAAAGCAAAAATTAAGTGAGTATTTTGATTTTGATGGCGAGGATAAACCGTTTAAATCCGCCGAGGAGTATTGTCAGCGTTTTGAGGTTTTAAAGCAAAAGTTGATGGCTTTGTCCTTTGCTGAGAGTGATGAGGAGAAGGTTGAGTTTTGTGAGCTGATGCTGACTTGTCATGGGTTGTCGATGGATAAAAAAGAGGAGATGGTTAAGGGGCTTACAGAGGAGAAATATAGTGAGGTATTGGCGTTCTTGCTAAAAGATGATATTCGCTCCAAAGGGCTTTGGGGTGATGAAGCTGTTGTGCATTGCAAGAGGTTGATATTATCGCAAGATTTTTATCTTGATTTTCCTGACAAGGATATTGGTTTTATTCAGATTAATAAGCATTTTGTTGAGTATTCAAGTTTTTATTGGCATGTCACCAAAAGGTATTGGGATAAGTTTAATGATGATTCTGTTGATGAATTGATTATAGAGGGGTTTAATGTTGGTGTGGTGTGTGCCGTCGATCAGGATTTTAACAATATTGGTTCTTTGATTACTGCTAGGTATTTGAGACCTGAGGTTGCTGCGGCTTTTGAGCAAGTACTTAGTCTCGCCTTTGAAAGAAGGGATGTAAGTGTGCTTAATAGTTTGGCTGTTATGTTGTCGAACAATTTAAATCGTAGTGACGAAGCGGAAAAAGTTTTTCGGCAAGCGATTGAATTAGGGAGTAATGTTGATTATGTGTGGCTTAACTTAGGTAACCTTTTGAAGAGGTTAAATCGTTTTGAAGAAGCGGAGCAAGCTTATCGAGAAGCTATTAGCTTGTCCCCGTATTATTCTTACGCATGGAATAACTTAGGTAACCTTTTACAGGGTAAGCTGAATCGTTTTAAAGAGGCAGAACAAGCTTATCGGAAAGCTATTGAATTGGACGAAACGGAGCCATTAACTCACTGTAACCTAGCTCGTCTATATGTTAGTCAACAAAAATCTGATGAAGCAACTAGCATATATCGAAAAGCATTAGAGTATAGTTACTTAGAATCACATATACTTCTACAATCCCACCTATGGCTAAACAACACCGATTTTGCCAATCAAGCATTAACCCAACTCGCCGAAAAAGCCTCACAAGAAGATAACGAAACGTTCTACAGAATCAAAGAACAATCCTGGGAAAGCCAGCAAATGGGTCGAGGATTGGCATTAGCAGATTTAATGGCCAATAATCCTTACGCCGAGTTTTTAAGACCGCTTGAATTGGCTCTGCGTAAGGTTAATGGTGACAATGAGGCGATAAAAGGGGCTCCGTTGGAAGTCCAGCAATTGGCATTAGAGGTGGTGGCGGAGATTGAACAGCGGGCTTAGCTTAGCTAAACCTGAAGATTGATAGAATTTAAATTTCATCAATGATCTTAAATATACCGATTTAAGTAGGATGGGTAGAGCGGAGCGAAACCCATCGGGATTTGAACATAAATGGTGGGTTTCGCTCCGCTCTACCCACCCTACGCATTCTATAGCGAGTTTAATAATAGCCCCAAAAACCCAGACCTAGATGTCATCACCTTGTTTGGGTTGAGACCTAGTCGTTATCGCATCATCTTATTTTTAGGCTGATGACAGTCATCGGCACCATGGTGGGTTACGTAATGTTAGTCCTTCAAATTGCAACGCACCCTACGGCAATCGTAAAGCTGCTCATCGGTTACCACTCCTCAGTCCATTGGGACGTGTTGGATTCGGCTGATCGTGGATTGACAGACAATTCCAAATCCAGTGCGGCCAAAAGTTTAAATAAAGTCGCCAACTTGGTACTCTCGGGGCTATTTTCAAACGCAGAAATGGTTGTTTGTTTAATTCCCACAGTTTTAGCCGCTTCACTTTGGCTTATTTTTTTGTTTTTGCGTTGGTCGCGCAAAACATTGGCGAGCATACTGGCAGAGGTAATTTGCATCACTGTAGTCCTTAGGAACCATAATTAAATAACATCCGAATGTGCGCTGTTATCCGAACGAATGCTTTGTTCGGGGTCTGTCTTTGGCTGGTGCGTCACGCGTGGGCACCAAAAGCGTGACCACCCTACGGCATTTCATATCAAGTTTAATATAATCCCCTATAGAGGATATTTATAAATTAACCGCTTTAGCGGATAAAGTCAACAATAACCCCTATAGCGGATATTTCAAAATTATCCCCCACAAGGGATAAACCCATCCCCCAAAAACCCAGTATTATCTGCCGGGTTTATACGAGTGCAACGAGTAGAGACCCGGCAGAAAATACCTTGTCATGATAGCGTCACAAACCCACCAGATAATACCCCGAATAGTCATAACAGCCGATTTGTACAAATTGTTATTGTTTTTATCGACCAAATAGTGAAAAATGCCGTATATTGTTTGGCCTTTAACCTAGCCCTTAATTCTTGACCTTTATTTTTGCCCTTTATTTTTGCCCTTTATTTTTGTAATAGGATCATCAGCATCAATGAACAAAGCATGGACTACAGAATACACGCGAATTTTTCTGCTGACGGCTGGTGGGCTATTCATCGGTTTAGTCACCGGTCAATGGGTGGTGGCGGTATTGTTGCCTTGCATCGCTTATATCGGCTGGACATTATCTCAACTCAAAGCTTTTGAACAGTGGATTCAACAAGGTGCCCAAGTCGAACAGGCACCCGATGCTAACGGTATTTGGCAATCGATTGTGCAACATGTACATCGTGCTCAACGCAAAAATATTCAACAACAAAAACGCCTCAGCAATATGGTCAATCGCTTTGAAACCACCATTTCAGCCCTGCCTTATGCCACCGTCATACTGGACGCTGATTTGGATATTGTCTGGGCCAATGACGCGGCTAATGGCACGCTTGGGGTCAATAAACTCACCGATATTGGTCAACGCTTTGATAACCTGGTACGTGAACCAGCGCTGCAAAGGGTGATTAATGACGATAGCAGCAAACCGATGCAATTGATTTCACCAGTGAATCCGGCCATTACCCTGATGGTTAGCTGTGTGGTGTTTGGTGATAATCAACGTTTGATCACCGCCAAAGATGTTAGCCAGATTATCTCGGTGCAAAAATTACGCAAAGCTTTTATCGCCAATGCTTCACACGAATTAAGAACGCCGTTAACCGTGATCTCCGGTTATCTCGAAATCATGGGTTCAGATGATACGCTGCCACCACCATTGCTCAATATGATCAATAATGCCGGTGAGCAGTCGGTTCGAATGCAATCGATTTTAACCGATTTATTAACCCTATCTAAACTCGAAGAAAAGAACCAACTGTATCCCAAAGACAGCGGTGAAACGATTCATCTGGCTACCATGATTGGCAAACTCGTCAGCACTATTGAGCAAAGTTCTCGCGGTCATAGTGTCGATTTAAATGTGCCGGATGATTTGTATATGCAGGCCAGTGAAACTGAAATGTTTAGTTTATGCCAAAACCTAATCACCAATGCGGTCAAATATTCTGATGACAATACCGTGATTAAAATTGATTGCCAACTTGGTAGTGATGGCGCAGCGATGATTAAAGTGCAAGACCGTGGTAAGGGCATCGCCCCGGAAGATCTCACTCGTTTGACCGAACGCTTTTTTAGAGTTAATGATCACCGCGATCACCATGTTGAAGGCACTGGGCTAGGACTGTCTATTGTTAAACACATTCTCGAAAACCACGGCGGACACCTGGATGTTGAAAGCGAATTGGGTAAAGGTTCGGTGTTTACTGCCAACTTGCCCGATTATCGAGTGGTTAAAGACTGTCACACTGCTGTCATATAAGGATTGACCTTGGCTGGTGGGTAGCTTTGTGGGGCAGGCGTCCCGCCGGGAATGATTCACCACCAAACCCTCTACCCCTTTAAAACCGCTTCCTCACTCATTTATGACAACAATTATTGAGCTGTCATAGAATTGTCATATTTGATTCATATACTTGTCACACTCATTAATTAAGATACTTGGCATATTCGTTCAGGTTATTTAATTACTAAAACAGGCAAAGAAAATGAAACTTAACACATTGGCAAAAATCATTCTTTCGGGTGCTCTTGTAGTCGCATCAAGCCAAACACTGGCGGCAAAGCGTGACACCATCAGTATCGTTGGTTCTTCAACGGTTTATCCTTTTACCACAGTCGTGGCAGAAAGATTTGGCAAAATGACCAATTTCAGAACGCCTAAAGTAGAGTCTACTGGCACCGGTGGTGGCATGAAGTTGTTCTGTGCAGGCGATGGCATCAATACCCCAGATGTTGCTAATGCTTCACGTCGGATGAAAAAAACCGAATACCAGATGTGTCAGAAAAACGGTGTTACCGCTATCACTGAAGTATTAATCGGTTATGACGGTATCGTTATCGCCAATACCAAAGAAGCCAAGCAAATGAACTTAACCCGTAAAGATGTGTTCCTTGCTTTGGCTAAAGACGTACCTGCATTGGATGGCAGCGATACCTTGGTGCCTAACTTTTATCAAACCTGGAAAGAAGTTAACCCGGCTTTACCTAACACCAAAATTGAAGTGCTAGGCCCACCACCAACCTCTGGTACTCGTGATGCTTTCGTCGAGCTGGTACTTGAAGGCGGCTGTAAAAAATTCAAATTCATCAAAGCGATGAAAAAGACCAACAAAAAGCAATTCAAAGAGGTTTGTCATTCAGTTCGTGAAGATCACAAATACATCGAAGCGGGTGAGAATGATAATCTGATCGTACAAAAGTTGATGGCTAATCCTAAAGCATTGGGTATCTTTGGTTTCAGTTTTCTTGACCAAAACTCTGACAAAATCCAGGGTTCAAAAATCGACAACGTAGTGCCTGAGTTCGACAGTATCGCCGATGGTAGCTACGCCATTTCTCGTCCATTGTACTTCTATGTTAAAAACTCACATGCCGCAACAGTACCAGGCATGGTGCAATTCTTAAAAGAATTCACCAGTGAATCTTCTATGGGTGAAGAAGGATACTTGACCGATAAAGGACTTATCCCGCTGCCAGTATCTAAGCTGGAACTGGTTCGCAGCGACGTTTTATCACTTAAGAAGTTACATTTCTAACGCTTACGCTTCACATGGCCCGGCACTTGTTTTGACCACGTGACTGAGCTGAGGGTTCCCCCGCCTTCATTAATTCGCCTGCTGATAACGTTAGTTTAATCAGCAGGTTTTTCACTTTATTGTTTTTAGTAGGTGCAGAATGAATTCGTCAACATTGTTGATTGTCATGCTGATACTGGTGCTGTTTAGCTACTGGTACGGAATGCAAAGATCAATCAAAGTCGCAGGTGGTGCGCATAATGTCAAAAATCTTGACTCATTGCCCAGCCAGTTTGGCTTGTTAACCGCTTTTTGCTGCGGTATTCCAGCGTTGATGCTGCTGCTGATATGGTCGATGTTTGAATCTGTAATTATTCAATCATTGGTGGTCAACCAGCTGCCTGCAAGCGTACAGTCGTTAACCGATAGCAAACTCGGTTTATATTTAAACGACATCCATATTATGGTCGAGTCCGGTAATGTGTTTGATGTCAGCAGCGAAAAAGGCGGTGCTGCGCAAGCGATGCAACAGTTTGCTGCTGACAGTGCAGTGTTGAAAACCGCCGCGGTACTCATTGTGGCTTTGGCCTGTGTGATTGTACTCGTTACCCGTTTCAATCCTGTTTTTAAAGCCAGACAACATTCTGAATCTATCGTAAAAATGATTTTAATGGCCAGCTCAGGCGTGGCTATTTTAACCACGTTAGGCATTGTGATGTCGGTATTGTTTGAGTCGATTCAATTTTTTAGTGCGGTGCCTGCCACCGACTTTTTGTTTGGCACGCAGTGGAGTCCGCAGGTGGCCATGCGTAGCGATCAGGTGGGTTCATCTGGCGCTTTTGGTGCGGTGCCTTTATTTGCCGGTACCATGTTAATCACCTTTATTGCGATGTTAATTGCGGTGCCAGTGGGTTTGATGACCGCGATTTATTTGTCAAATTATGCCAGCTCTAGAGTACGTACTTTTGCCAAACCGATGCTTGAGTTATTGGCGGGTGTGCCGACCGTGGTGTATGGTTTTTTCGCTGCTTTAACGGTTGCGCCTTTTATTCGTAATATGGGCGAAAGTGTAGGTTTGAGCGTCGCCTCAGAAAGTGCATTGGCGGCAGGTTTGGTGATGGGCGTGATGATAATTCCCTTTGTTTCTTCTTTATCTGACGATGCCATTAGCGCGGTACCAACCGCGCTAAAAGAAGGCTCTTTGGGCATGGGCGCAACGATGTCAGAAACGATTAAATTAGTACTGTTGCCAGCGGCTTTGCCGGGCATAGTTGGCGCTATTTTGCTGGCCATTTCTCGTGCGATTGGCGAAACCATGATTGTGGTGATGGCTGCCGGTATGGCGGCTAATCTCACCGCCAATCCGCTGGAATCGGTGACCACGGTGACGGTGCAAATCGTCACCTTGCTCACCGGTGACCAAGAGTTTGACAGCCCCAAAACGCTGGCGGCATTTGCCCTAGGTTTGATGTTATTTGTCACCACCTTGGCGCTAAACGTGATTGCGCTGAAAGTGGTTCGAAAATATCGTGAGCAATATGATTGATTCAGCTTTTGCTTGTTCGAAAAAGCATTTAATACAGTAAGTGAAAACCGGAGAGAATCCAGTGGAAAATAACACCACCGTACAGGTGAAAAAAAGTCTTGCCAGACGTTACCGTAAGGAAAGAAATTTCCAGCGGTTTGGCATCGCCTCGATATTGTTTGGCTTCGCCGTAGTGGTGGTTTTGCTCAGCGATATCACCAGTAAAGCCCTGCCGGCCTTTAGCCAGAACTGGGTGCAATTGGATATTGAATATAATCAAGACTGGCTGGGCACCAATGAAATCACTGCCGAGGCACTCAATAGCGCGAATTATCGTAAAGTATTAAAACGTTCGATTTATCAGATGTTTCCTGAGGTGTCAAAACGTCGCGATAAAAAGCGTTTGTTTAAGTTGCTCAGCACCAGCGCCGAGTTTGATATCAAAGATGCTTTAATCGCAGATAGCAGCTTATTGGGCAAGAATACCGTTATTTGGCTGATGTTAGACGACGATGTCGACTCTTATCTCAAAGACAATCATGCCCCAGGTGTTGCTGGTGGTCGATTGACTGAAAGTCAGGCCGGATGGCTGAAAACCTTGGCTGAGCAAGGTAAGATAGAATCTCGCTTCAATGGTAACTTTTTGTCTAACAGTGATTCTCGCGAACCTGAGTTAGCTGGGGTGAAAGGCGCATTGACAGGTACCTTGTTAACCATGCTGGTGACTTTAACGTTGTCATTCCCGTTAGGGGTGGCCGCTGCTTTGTATCTTGAGGAGTTTGCCCCTAAAAACCGTTGGACAGACATCATTGAAATCAATATTAATAACCTCGCGGCGGTACCATCGATTGTTTTTGGTTTGTTGGGCCTTGCGGTGATCATCAACTTGCTCGGGATGCCCCGTTCAGCACCTGTGGTCGGTGGTATTGTATTGACCCTGATGACCTTACCAACCATTATTATCGCCAGTCGTGCGTCGATTAAGGCAGTGCCACCTTCTATCAGAGAAGCGGCACTGGGGTTAGGTGCTTCGAATATGCAAGTGACCTTTGGTCATGTGTTGCCCATGGCGATGCCGGGTATTTTAACCGGGGCCATCATTGGTATGGCTCAGGCATTGGGTGAAACAGCCCCATTGTTGATGATTGGTATGGTGGCGTTTATTGTTGATGTACCAACGGGTATTACCGATGCCGCCACAGTACTGCCGATTCAGATTTATCTGTGGGCCGATAGTCCAGAGCGAGCCTTTTTGGCCAAGACCTCTGCGGCGATTTTGGTACTGCTGTCGTTACTGGTGGTGATGAATACCTCAGCCACCTTATTACGTAAACATTTTGAAAAGAACCGCTAGAACCATTAGGAACAGATAATGACAGCTTCAGTAAACTTTGCTGCCCTTGCGCAGTCTGTCGACCAGACGATAGAAATTAAAGAAACCGTCGGCAATGTATTTGCAGACAACGCAAAAATGTCGATGCGCAATGTCGATGTATTTTATGACGATAAACAGGCGATTAAAAACGTCACCTTGGATTTGGCCAGAAACCAGGTGACCGCGTTGATTGGTCCTTCTGGTTGTGGTAAATCAACGTTTTTACGCTGTTTAAACCGCATGAACGATACTATTCCAATTTGTCGCGTTGAAGGGACTTTGACCATTGATGGCGATGATATTTATGCTAAAAACTTGGATCCGGTATTGCTTAGGGCCAGAGTCGGGATGGTATTTCAAAAACCTAACCCTTTTCCTAAGTCGATTTATGATAATGTCGCTTATGGGCCTAAAATTCACGGTTTGGCAGCGAACAAGGCAGAACTGGATGAGATTGTGATCACCAGTTTACAAAAAGCCGGTTTGTTCGAAGAAGTCAAAGACCGTCTTGATGCTCCCGGTACCGGACTATCAGGTGGTCAGCAACAGCGTTTATGTATTGCCAGAACTATTGCGGTGAGCCCAGAAGTGATTCTGATGGATGAACCCGCATCGGCGCTTGATCCGATTGCCACTGCGGTGATTGAAGAGTTGATTGATGAGCTGAAAGAAAAATTCACCATTGCGATAGTGACTCATTCGATGCAACAAGCAGCACGGATATCTCAAACCACGGCTTATTTTCATTTAGGTCAGTTGGTTGAAGTCGGGCCAACTGCGCAGATCTTTACTAATCCGGTGCATAAACTCACCGAAAACTATATTACTGGCCGTTTTGGTTAATATTTAAGAAGGCACTCATGGAAAACGATTTACACTTAAACCAGCATATTTCCCGCCGTTTTAACCAAGAACTGGAAGCGGCCAGAAATCTGGTATTAAAAATGGGCGGCTTGGTCGAAAACCAAGTAGAGCAGGGGTTAAAGTCTTTACTTGATTTAGATGTCGAGTTGGCTGAACAGGTGATTAAAAATGATCATCTTGTTAACGAGATGGAATCTGAAATTGATGCCACCTGTACAGACATTTTGGCCCGCCGCCAACCCGCCGCCAGCGATTTGCGTTTGATGATCAGTATCATCAAAACGATCACCGATCTCGAAAGAATTGGCGATGAGTCGATTAAGCTGGGCAAAAATGCGATTAAACTCACTCAGTCTAACGCTGTGCCACGCCAGTATGTTGAGCTAAGAAACCTTGGCGAGTTGGTGAAAACCCTGCTTAAAGAAGCCCTTGATGCTTATGCTCGAATGGATGTGGAAGATGCGGTGCGGATCATCAAAGCCGATCAGCGGGTTGATGAAGAGTTTGATAATATTTCACGATTATTGATCACTCGAATGATGGAAGACCCCAGAGAAATCAAAAATGCATTGGCCATCAGTTATTGTGCCAGAGCGCTGGAACGTATCGGCGATCACTCGAAAAACATCTGCGAATTTGTGGTTTATTTGGTTCAAGGCAAAGATGTTCGACATAAGGATATCGAGCTGTTGTGATACCCGCTTTACTGCCCCCCAAACATGGGGGGTAGCAATATCCCTATCTTCTTTGTCGGCCCATCTATACATACATTCGTTCATTGATTAAACAACCCCCGAAAGGTCGCTTGGTTAAAGGCCTTTCTTTGACTGGTGCGTCACGCGTGGGCATGAAAAACGAGCCCACCCTACAGCGTCACGCGTGGGCATGAAAAGCGTGCCCACCCTACTGGCATGTTATAACCATCTTTGGTGACCACATCACCATTACCAGCGACAGAATACAGTTACCTAAATAAAATCCCGCGCCAAGCCCTGCAATGAAAACAGCCACCAATTTCTATGCCAACTATTACTTCTTTTCCTTTTCTGTGCCTAGCCGCCTGGAAATGATCAACTAAAATACACCCTAGGTGTAATTATTGCCTTTGCCATATGGCTATTAATCAATCACAGTAAGCCGTTCCCTAACGTACCCATGCTAAAGTGCTGGAGATTTACGAAACAGCCGTAACAATTAGGTTATAGATCCCTTATAAGCAGGGACAAAAGTGGCTTTGAAGCAATTTTTATCCTCAAACCTAACACTCCGTAGATTTGCCCGAGTAGCTGTAGCCAGATTGGCTTATTTTGCTTGTTTGTATTTCAGGAAGTCGAATAACACTCAGGCAATAAGCGGCACAGTGGACCATAACCAGTGAATGATTAGCCCTCCGATCCGTTTTTAAGCATTATGCCCGCTAGTTCGACTTCAAGTTTCTATTCGGAGTCTAAAATGAGTCATAATGAAATTGTCAGTCTATTAAACGTACCAGAAAACGCTAGTCTTGGGGCCAACCTGAGCTGGTTAAAGCGTTATCTGGATTCAATTGAGCCTACTGATGTGCTGCAAAATTTGAGCATCCATCTTTATCAAAAGGACGACCCGCGACAACCACCGTTAATTTACAATCCGAGTGGGCAAGATCCGCAACGCCAGGACGACTGCACGGCCTATCCTATCTTGTATCAGCGGCAAAAGATTGGTGAAATTTACTATTGTGGGAAACAGCAATTCGCCCTACTTATTGCTCAGATGGCGAAAAAAATTGCTTTGCTGGCCAGACGTTTTCAGGCCAACATTTTGAGTAGTTATTATTTGGGGCGAGAGTTGCCTGCTAATGGATTAAGTGAAGCCGCTTTTACTTTGGATGCTTTTATTGAAAAAGCGGCAAGTGCGCGTTGCCCAGTGGTGATCAAAGGCGGGTTTGGCAGCGAAAAACTGGCGGTGGCCTGCGCCATTCATTACAACAGTCCAAACAAACATCGACCTTTTGTCGAAATTAACTGTGCCCTGACCACCACCGAGGCATTTAAATTACAACTGAGCACTTGTTTTAAACAGGCACCTGGGGGGTGTGTCTATTTTCACGGCATTGATGAATTGTCGTTCTCACAACAAAGCTTGTTGATTGAATTGTTGGCGGCCAATACTTTGCACAGTGAACCGAAACACCCACAAATTAATACCACTGACATTCGCTTGTTATTATCGACCACGCAGTCGTTGTCAAGATTGGTTGAACATAATACCTTCTCTCGTCAACTCTACGCAGAACTGAATTTCCTCCATACCACTATCCCGCCACTGGTCCAACGTAAAGAAGATATTGACGACATTCTGGTTGGGCGAATCAAACAACACCGCTTATTCCCCGAACAAGAGCTCAGCACTGAAGCCAAAGCACAATTTCAGAATTATCACTGGCCTGAGAATGATTTGGAACTAGAACGCAC
>JBLGCB010000120.1:0-15624 GCA_047617105.1 Phenylobacterium sp.
GTAGCATCATGGGCACCGTCACTGCGCCAGCACTATCAGACCAACCATTGGCGGTCAGTCAGGGCGTGTTTAACCTATTTGAGGTTTACCCCGAAACCCCTGATACCCGCCATATGAAATACAATATGGTGCTGACCAGCGTCACTGGTGAATCTTTCTATTTCAGCGGTTATAAAGTCGTCAAAGATGGTGCTGTCACCGATGCTTGGGCTGATAACTCAACCTTATATGTGACCGTTTACAAGGGTGACAATAAACAAGGGGAAGTGTTCGGCAAAGCGGTGATGCATATCAAACCGGCCGATTTTATCGTCCAATTAAGCACTATCACGGTCAGCAATGCCGCCAATGAAGCAGAAAAACTCAAAAGTGTTGTTCGCTTTGGCAAGTTCTTCGCTGGTGTATTGTGGCAGAGCTACGCGGGCATATTATACAATGAACCACGCTTTGACCCTGATGCGCCACCACGCAAAAAACGTCCATTGCGCGCGGGCCTTCCCGATGTACATATGTTCAACACCGAAGATGACGTCAACCTGCGTTTATCCCGCTACCAAGGCGGCACCAAGGGACCGGTGATGCTGGTTCATGGTTTAGGGGTGGCATCAAGTATCTTCTCAACAGACACCATTCACACCAATCTAGTCGAATATTTGTATGCCAATGATTACGATGTCTGGTTACTAGATTTTCGGGTTAGCATCGACTTGCCTG
Organism: Phenylobacterium sp.; assembly: GCA_047617105.1. GTDB lineage: Bacteria > Pseudomonadota > Gammaproteobacteria > Enterobacterales > Alteromonadaceae > JABSOG01. Next base: position 715 of record JBLGCB010000120.1, read on the forward strand.
CCGCCAAAGAACAGTGTAACGGTGATCAGGTCGCCAAATATGACTTCCCGGCAGCCATAGACGTCATCAAGCAACAAACTGGCTGTCAGAGTGTTCAAGCACTGGTGCATTGTTACGGTGCCACCACGTTCTTTATGTCGATGCTCGCTGGCTTAAAAGACGTGCGTTCGATTGTCTGCTCACAAATTGCCACTAACTTGGTGCTACCCAAGTCAACAACGATAAAAACCGGCATTCATCTGCCAGGCTTTTTAGAAAAAATTGGCATCGATTCAATGAGCGCCTATACCGACACCAATGAAGGTTTTCTCGGCAAACTTTATGACCAGGCAGTGGAACTCAATGCCTTGGCTGAAGCACAAGGTCAATGTGAAAACCCGGTATGCCATCGCGTGACGTTCTTGTATTCATCGCTATACCGTCATGAAACGCTCAACAATAAACTGCATGAAAACCTGCATGAGTTATTTGGCGAGGCCAATATCACCACCCTCAAACACCTCTCTGAGTTATGTCGTAAAGGTACTTTGGTCAGTGCTGATGGCGAAAATATTTATATGGACCATATCGACAATCTCAACCTGCCGATACTGTTTATTTCAGGTGAAATGAATGAATGTTATTTGCCTGAAAGTACAGAAATAACCTTTAACATGTTGCAGCAGAAATTTGGCAAGGAACAATACAGCCGTGAAGTGATTCCAGGTTACGCCCATATTGATTGTATTTTTGGTGAAAGAGCGGTGGATGATGTTTATCCATTAATGCTGGCCCATCTTGAAAAGACAGCTGTATCGTCGTAGTGGGAGCGGCGTCCCGCCGCGAATCCTAGGGGATATTAAAACCCCTAGGGGATATATAAATTCGGCACTGACCATGTCGCGTCATTTAGGATAACAACTGCCACTTGCCTGATAGGAGGGTGTCGGAAAGCCATTGTTAATATCAGAGTGCCCGTCCGTAGCACGGTCCGAGGTGACGAGGAGCATTGCGCACCATTGAGCTAGCAGTCATAGACCAACCTAGAATATGGTTGGACGATAACAAATGGGTCATGGTGCGCAAAGCTGCTCGTGCCTCGCATTTCGCTACACGAAAGCACCCTACGGGGTTAGCAAGCTCAAAGATTCGCGGCGGGACGCCGCTCCAACAAAACAAAAAAACCGCCAAAAGGCGGTTTTTTTAATCATCACATTTTATGCGATAAGCGATAAATCTACTGGAACAAAGACTCGATACTCAACCCTTGGTGGGTGACCACCTCTTTAAGGCGTCTCAAGGCTTCTACTTGGATTTGCCTGACGCGTTCACGGGTCAAACCAATCTCTTTACCAACATCTTCAAGGGTCGAAGGTTCATAACCTAACAGACCAAATCGACGGGCCAGTACTTCACGTTGTTTAGAGTTCAGGTCTTCTAACCAATGCACGATATTTTGCTTAATATCTTCATCCTGCATTTTCAGCTCAGGACCCATGCCTCTTTCATCAGCCAATACATCCAACAACACTTTGTCCGATTCTCCACCGATAGGGGTGTCAACCGAACCAATGCGTTCGTTTAGTCGTAGCATTTTGCTCACCGCAGACACTGGCTTATCCAGTTTGATAGCAATATCTTCGGCAGTAGGTTCATGATCAAGCTTTTGTGCCAGCTCCCGCGCGGTTCGTAAATACACATTGAGTTCTTTAACCACATGTATTGGCAAACGGATAGTTCGGGTTTGATTCATAATGGCACGTTCGATGGTTTGTCGAATCCACCAAGTCGCATAAGTCGAAAATCTGAAACCTCTCTCGGGATCAAACTTCTCAACCGCACGAATAAGGCCCAAATTGCCTTCTTCAATCAAATCTAACAAAGCCAAACCACGGTTATTATAACGGCGGGCGATTTTTACAACCAGACGCAGATTACTTTCAATCATACGTTTTCTTGAACTTTCACAGCCTTTTAAGGCTTTGCGTGAGAAAAAGACTTCTTCCTCAGCGGTCAGTAACGGTGAAAAACCAATCTCACCAAGGTAAATCTGGGTCGCATCCAGCGTTTTATGTATCTCTTCCTTAACTACCACTTCTTCCTCCACGGTAGCACCTGCTTCTCCCAATTTAAATTCGTTTCCTGAGTCGCAATCTTCAAGGACTGCGTCTACACTACTATTATTATTACTTTTTTGTGCTGGTTGTTGCTTGCTTTGACGAACCATAAGCTACTCCTATAGTTTAAACAACAAGACATAAGTCTGTGCTGTCCACTACACTCCACATTTGCTTAATCATTTACTAACGTTTCGGTAAATATTTTAACGGGTTAACTGATTTACCCCGATAACGAACTTCAAAATGCAGTTTTATATTTTGGCTGTCTGTACTTCCCATCTCGGCAATTTTCTGCCCAGCTTTGACAAAATCCTTTTCTTTCACCAAAATTCTTCGGTTGTGAGCATAAGCACTGAGATAATCATCGTTATGTTTGATGATGACCAAATTGCCATACCCCCGAAGAGCGTTACCATAATAGACCACTTTACCGTCTGCAGCCGAGACTATTGAAGTCCCGTTTTTACCCCCGATGTCTATTCCCTTATTACCGTTTTCCCGGTTTGAAAAACCTGCAATTACTTTTCCCCGCGTCGGCCAAACCCATTGTTTGATCTTGTTCGAATACTGCTTTTTTTTGGGTTTATTGGTCTGTGCACTTTTTTGTACGTTGTGCACTTTTTTCGGCGGTTTATGTTTTTGCTTAGTTCGACGATACTCCCCTTTTTTTTTGTCTGCAAGTGTTTTTGCCACATTATGCTTTAATTTTGTTGAAGGTGGTTTTACCGTGACAGACGGTATAGTTTTGGGGGCAGCGGCGGCTATCGTTATCGGCGCTTTTATTTTATTCGACTTAGTTTTGGCTTTACTCGGGGTTTTATCGGCTTTGCGGGTTTTTGGTCGTAAGAGTAGGGTTTGATCAACAAAAATGGCGTAAGGAGCGTTGATTTTATTCAGTTTGGCTAGTTTTCTGAAATCCATTCCCGCTCGCCAAGCGATAGAATATAGGGTATCCCCTTTTTTAACTTTATGGGTTTTGCTCCAGATAGTGCGACGAGGTTTGCTGTTGCCATGTTTGTCTATAACCCGTTTATAAACGTTCTCAACCGGCGCAGGGCTGTTACGCCCCGCGCATCCTAAAGTCAACAATACAATACAACCCGGTATTATCCACCGGACCTGCCGCCAGAATCTGACACTCATTCTTTAGACAATCCTCAACTTTTGTTCGGTTTCATCACAAATCCCATTTAAAGCCCTCTTTTAGAGGTTTAGGCGGCGTATTTATCAGCCGTAACTCGGCTTACCTAAGCTTACCCAGACTTACCTAGACTTACCCAAGCTGATTCAGGCTTAACCCAGGCTTAACCCAGGCTCAACCCAGGCTTAGTACTAGCGAAACAGTTTGACGGCCACAAAAGCAACCACACCGAGAATAACGACGCCCCAACCTATTCGATCAACGTATACCCTGAGTTTGTCTTCCATCGGTTTTCCGCCCCATTTCATCAAACCCGCCACCATGTAAAAACGTAAACTGCGGCTGATGGCTGAAATAATCACGAAGGGTAAAAACGCCATCTGCATCACACCCGCGGTGATGGTAAATAGTTTATAGGGGATTGGCGAAAAGCCCGCCAGAAAAACAATCCATATGCCCCATTCTTTAAACCAGTCACTAATGGTGGCAAATTTCTCTTCATAACCGACGCTAACCAGTAAAGGCTGCACCACAGGTTCGAACAACAGATATCCTAGAAGATACCCTACCATGCCACCAAGCACTGATGCAACTGAGGTATAAAAAGCATATCGCCAAGCCTTCTCGGGCTTGCTCAGCGCCATTGGCGCCAACATCACATCGGGTGGTATGGGAAAAAACACCGATTCAGCAAAACTCATTATCGCCAAGTAAACGGGCGCATAGCGATGTTTAGCCCATTGAAGTACTTTGTCATATAAAATGGTGAAGATCTTCAAGCTAACTCTCCTGGTACTAGGGGCACAAACCTGACCGCACAAATATCATTGGTGGTAAATTTTTCTCCTTCGCGTTTGATCACGCTGAGTATCTGGTTTTCAACCCCGACAGGGATGATCAAGATACCACCGTCGACCAATTGCTCCAGCAGTTTGGTTGGCACACTGTCAGGCGCTGCGGTGACAATAATGCCATCAAAAGGGCCTTTGGTTTTCCAGCCTTCCCAACCATCTCCGTGTTTCATCGACACGTTGTATAAATCTAGCCCTTTTAAGCGTCTTTTGGCTTGAAACTGTAATGATTGAATCCGCTCAACACTAAATACCTGATCAACCAACTGGGCAATCACTGCCGTCTGGTAACCCGAACCGGTGCCAATCTCTAACACTTTTCCCGTCGCGCCATGTTCGAGCAGTAACTCGGTCATTCTAGCGACGATATAAGGCTGTGAAATGGTTTGACCCTGTCCGATAGGCAGCGCGGTGTTTTCATAAGCTTTATGGGCCAATACTGGCTCAACGAACTCATGTCTTGGCACCATTGATACCGCTTGAATCGCTTTGGGGTCTTTAATCCCATCCTGAATTAATCGCTCAGCCAGCAGCTCGCCGGAACGTTGATAATTGGTTCTCATAATATCTTCACTTTAATGGTTATAAAACCGCCGTCAATGGCGGCGGTTGTTGTTTTAGAGCGATTGCTCGTTATACTGGCCAGCTGTATCTTTTCGCCCATTGACCGTGATTCTCTTATAAAGTTAGCTTAAATAGCGGTTTTAAACCAGCTATTACGGCAAATCCTGCTATAGTTTCACATCTGACAACCAACTTTCAAGCCCTGATAGCGATTGATAGGCTGTCATATCCACTGTTAATGGGGTGATTGAGACAAAATTGTTGGCAACCGCGTAAAAATCTGTATCTTCTGCCACGGTTCTGGCTTTGCCCAATGGCCCATACCAGTATATGTCACGCCCCCAAGGATCTGCTTGTTTGCTCATTGAATCTGCTTGATGGCGTCGACCCAATCGAGTCACTTTAATGCCCTTAATTTGCGCCAATGGCACATCTGGCACGTTAATGTTTAATATCTGATCGGCTGGTAACGGATGGCTTTGTAATTGTTTAACGACTTGCATCGCCACCTGCCCCGCCGTCGCAAAGTGAACTTTGCCGACCAAGGAGACTGCAATCGCAGGTAAACCCATGTGCCGCCCCTCTGTTGCCGCGGCCACGGTGCCAGAATATAACACATCGTCACCCAAGTTTGGCCCGTCATTAATACCGGCCACCACTAAATCAGGTTTATGCGGCTTTTCTTTGAGTAACTGGCTAATGCCCAAGTTAACACAATCGGTAGGCGTGCCATTGACACTGAGAAAGCCGTTGTCCATTTTTTGCACCCGCAATGGATTGAGCAAGGTCAGTGAATTGCTGGCCGCACTACAGTTTCTGTCAGGGGCAATCACGGTGACATTGGCTGAAATCTCACTGATGGCCTGATACAACGCCATCAACCCCGGTGCTGTCACACCATCATCATTGCTCAACAGGATGTTGATTGGTTTGATTTGGCTGGGATTGGTTTTATTCATCGGCTGAAGACGACTGCTGATGACGACTGCCGCAATCGTTAAAGTCGATCACTTCTCTGAGTAACGCGGTGGCGAAACTGCCGGTGGGCAAGGTAAAGTTCAGTCTGATGGTTGTAGCATCAATTTTGTCATAAGAAAACGCATCTGCATTGAGCTGTATGGGGCGACTATCCGCAGCCACACGCATGGCTTTAAGTCCTTCAATCCAACCCTGATAATCTTGTAACACTGCCTGTTCGAAAACCCGGGCATCTTGGGTGGTTAACCAATCACCATCACCGACCATGGAAGCGGCAATGTGAATATCTGCCTGTTTCAACCGCGCTAAAATGTCACTGGTGATGGTTTCGCTGAAAAATGAACGGGTACCATCGAGCCGGAACAAATCTCCATCCATCGGCTGGTCAAACCGTTGTTGTTTGACCCGCTCGCTGACAATCAGGTTAAACAAGTGTGAGCGCGCGGCCGATAACACCAAGCCTTTTAATTTGCGATCTTTAATGCTTTCACCGCCAAACAGTCGTTCGGCCATTTTCAGGTTATTACCGCCGAAACCAAAACGCTGAGCAGCAAAGTAATTCGGCACTCCGGTTTGCTCAATCAGCCCAAGGCGTTGTTCGACATCCGCCATATCAGTGATCTGAGCAATCAGCACATTAAATTTGTTGGCCCGATGACTGCCGGTACGTAATTTTTTACTATGCCGAGTCTGTTGTAGTATGCGTATTGCATCAGTCTCTAACTCGGACCAGTCGACGGTTTTTTTAATCCCAACTGGCACACAAAACCATTGCCGGGTGATCGCATGGCGGTCTTTTAAACCAGAATAGCTGACATCTCGCTGACGCACACCCGCAATTCTGGCGATTTGTCTGGCGACATATAAGGTGTTCTCACCCTGTTTTTCGATAAACAGGCAAACATGTTCACCCTCACCGCTCAACTCAAAGCCCAATACCTCTTCAACCACAAAATCTGCATCAGAAGTTTTGATATCGCCTTGCGATAACGGTTGCCCATGTAAATAAGCCAGTGCAGCAACAGGGTTATCAGTGGTCATCTACGCCTTTCCCCCACCACTTTTATCAAGGATCACCACGGCGTGGGCAGCAATGCCCTCTTTACGCCCAGTGAATCCTAGGGTTTCGGTGGTCGTGGCTTTTACATTCACCTGATCAATCTCCAGCGCCAAATCTTCGGCAATATTGCTGCACATTTGTTTGATATGCGGGGCCATCTTAGGTGCCTGAGCAATAATGGTGCTATCGAGATTACCAATCACATAATTTTTTTCAGTCGCCAGTTTATACACCCGACGTAATAATACCCGGCTATTAATGCCAGCGAATTCATCACAGGTATCAGGGAAATGCTGACCGATATCGCCCAATGCCAGCGCACCGAGTATCGCATCACAGATGGCATGAAGCAGCACATCACCATCTGAATGGGCAATCAGCCCCTCTTCGTAGGGAATTTTAACTCCACCTAAAGTGATTGGGCCTTCATTGCCAAATTTATGCACATCATAACCATGACCAATTCGTAACATATTGCGCCTCACCTGTTATTTCTTAGATAAAAACTCGTCAGTGCCAAATCTTCTGGACGAGTTATTTTAATATTATCAGCCCGACCTTCAACCAATAACACCGGTTGATTTTGGTGTTCTACTGCCGACGCTTCGTCGGTCACGTTGACCCCATCTGCCAATGCTGACGTCAAAGCCTCGATTAATAGTCTCAGCCTAAAAAACTGTGGTGTCAGTGCGTGCCACAAATTCTCTCTGGACTCGGTATGCTCAATCTCGGCTGCCCCCCGTTTCATGGTGTCTTTGACAGGAGTGGCCAATATGCCACCTTTGTTTTGTGCCAGACATTCACGCACCAGTTTTTCGATATCCTGACAAGACACATTCGGGCGCGCCGCATCATGCACCAATACCCAGGCATCAAAGGCACACTCAGCCCGAGCCGCTAAGGCTGTTAACCCAGCCAACACCGAATCAACCCGCTCAAGACCACCATCAACCACTTGTATACCTTTATCGCTGGCCAAACTGAGGTCAGCAAAATACTGGTCACCCGGACTGATGGCGATAACAATTTTAGAAATAAAGGGCAGTTGCTGTAAACGAGTAACGGTATGCTCGATAATGGTTTTATCGTCAATGGTCAGGTATTGTTTGGGGTGATTGGCTTGCATTCGTTTGCCGACCCCAGCGGCGGGGATCACGCAATATATTTGCGGTAAGTCATCTGGCGATCGAATTGACTGCGTTGACAGGGTATTAGGTGGCATTTAATTGTCCTGAGCCGGAATGATACGAAAGAAGGTTTCACCTTCGCGGATCATACCCAACTCATGTCTGGCCCGCTCTTCAATGGCTTCCAAACCGGTTTTTAAATCAACCACATCAGCCACCAGCAGCTTATTGCGTTTAACCAGCTGCTGGTTAACGTCAATATGGCGAGACACCACCGCTCGATGCTTATAATAATCTTTAACCCCGTTATGGCCAAACCACAGACGATACTGTAGTAACACTAAACCTATGATTAAAAATAATTTAAATACTCGCATGAAGGGTGTTAATAAGCCATTTTTACTAAAATCAGAATCGGCTATTATGAAACGTTCTGTTGATATTTCAAAGCACTATTTTTAAAGTCCCTAGTGTTGCGTGCATGGCAAGGTGATGGGTTTCGCCTTCGGCTCTACCGCATCCTACCGAAATACGTCAATTTAAATGGCGGGTTTATCCAGCAACAGTTTCAACCACGGCATCATGGTGCTCGGCAAATCATTGCCATTTAATGGATTCGAGCCCACCGCCAACTCATCTACATCGCTGAAACCATCATTATCATCATCTAAATCGACATTATTGCCGATGCCATCATTGTCGGTATCCAATGATTCTAACGCGTCCAGCGGAAACAGATCATCAATATCAAATACACCATCGTTATCATCGTCGGTATCGGCATTATTGCCAATGCCATCACTGTCGGTATCAATAGATTCTGTGGCATCCAGCGGGAAGGCATCATTGTCATCTTCGACCCCATCATTATCATCGTCAGTGTCTTTATTATTACCAATACCATCACCATCGGTATCTTGGTATTCAGTGATATCTAACGGGAAAGCATCGTTAATATCCAGCACACCATCACCGTCATCATCGGTATCGGCATTATTACCCGTACCATCACTGTCAGTATCGACAAATTCAGTGGCATCCAACGGGAAAGTATCTTGTGTATCAATCACGCCATCATTGTCGTCATCGGCATCAGCATTGTTACCCGTGCCATCGCCGTCGGTATCGACCGATTCGCTGGCATCCAACGGAAAAGCATCGTTTGCGTCCAACACGGTATCATTATCATCATCCCGGTCGGCATTATTACCGATGCCATCTCCATCGGTGTCGACCGACTCACTGCCATCAAGTGGGAAAACATCATTCGCATCAACCACACCGTCATTATCATCATCGGGGTCAGCATTGTTGCCAATACCATCACCATCGCTATCCACCGATTCGCTGGCATCCAGCGGGAAGGCATCGACAAAATCTAATACGCCGTCATTATCATCATCGGTGTCGGCATTATTACCTGTGCCATCGCCATCGGTATCGACCGATTCACTGGCATCTAGCGGGAAGCTATCATTCACATCCAACACATTGTCATTGTCATCATCGGGGTCAGCATTGTTGCCCGTGCCATCACTGTCGGTATCAATTGATTCGCTGGCATCCAACGGAAACGCATCACTGCTATCAGATACCCCATCATTGTCGTCGTCACTATCGGCGTTGTTACCGATGCCATCGCCATCGGTATCGATCGATTCAGTGGCGTCCAGCGGGAAGTTATCATTCACATCCAGCACACCATCATTATCATCGTCACTATCGGCGTTATTGCCAATACCATCGCCGTCGGTATCAACCGATTCGCCCGGGTCTAATGGAAAGGGATCGGCCACATCCAATATGCCGTCATTGTCATCATCGGTATCGGCATTATTGCCTGTACCATCGCCATCGGTATCAACCGATTCTGTGGCATCTAGTGGAAAGGCATCACTGCCATCCAACACCCCATCATTGTCATCATCGGGGTCGGCATTATTGCCGGTGCCATCACCATCGGTATCGACGGATTCGCTGGGATCTAATGGAAAAGCATCATCAGAGTCAATCACCCCATCGCCGTCAGAATCCGCACTGGCGGCCTGGTAAAATCCCGCCAATTGGTTGCGTACTGTGTTCAGTGCCAAAACCGCATCGGCACCGTCACTGGCAGCAGAATCGATGCCGCAAGGCAAACCATTACAATCAAGACTTGGACTAGAAAACTTATAGATTTTACTGGCATTAGAAAATGCACTGGGATACGCCATCACGGTAACAAAATTGGCGCTAACACCATAACCGAGACCATAGGTAAACGTTTGCCCAGACCCATCTTGCACTCTAGAATGCCACAAGCCCATGTTATGGCCCATCTCATGGGCATTAACATAATCGGAGCAATTGATACTGGTATGACTGTACATATGTGAAGCGCTGTTACCGACACTGCCATTATTGCCATTCACCCAAGCAATACCACAGCTACCATCGTTGGCGTAAGGGCGCATAAATACCACCATATCTGCACCGAGGGCAACACGGCGAGTTTCAATACCCGATAAAGTGCCGGAGCCGTTAGTGATTGCGTTTAGTGCAACATCTGAGGTGGCGCTATCAGAATATGACACCTCATCCATGGCCAGTGCATTGATTTGCAACAACACCCCGCTATCAGTATAAATTTGGTTGCTCACCGCAATCAGATGATTGATACGCGTTTGGGCATCGCCACCATATAAGTCATTGGCTCCGGTGGTATAAACCACCAAAATATCAACTTGTACTGAAGTTAGAGCAGAGGCCAATACTAGTGCTTGTTCTGTTTGCGGTGAAGGCTGTCGTTGAGAAGGTTGCGAGGGTTGAGAAAGTGGTTTTGGCGGGCGTAAAAAATCATCTTTGCTGGTATCGACCAATTGGTCCAGCAGGGATTCTTTAAACATCCAGCCTCGGTTTTGCAGGCCCCGGAGTAGATAAACCCCCTGCCCTGATTCGATTCTGATAAAGAAGCTGTGCTCACTGGCGGTGATCACCACTGGCCATTGTTGCTGTATTTGATCACCGGAGTTTGAAGGATTAAGTTGATTAAGTACGGCAAACCAAGTCTGGCTGCCATTGGCATGATATTGAATGCGTTTGATTATCGCCTCAGCGCCGCCTGTCACTGTCTTGCTCAAATTGAGCGGCAATAACAAGGTATCGCCTACCGTTAATGTTCGCAGTTGTGATTTATCGAGCACAACCGCTGAACCTTGCTGGTATAGCCGTTGTACCGGTGAGTTGGTGACTTGAGACGCTGGTGGCCGCACTTGTTGCCAAAGCGGTTCAGCAGCACTGACATAGGACATTAACAACACAGATAACAAAAACAGGCTTATCCGCAGCCCGACAACCATTCGTTTCACCATAAAAACTCCTTTACCAATACAACAGGTGCCATAGCAAAGACACCAATCCTATAAGCTTAGGAGAGTCGCTAGAGTTGGTCAAATTATCAGCTAAGGATCTTAAATGTGGTGGAGTGGCTACCCCACCACCAGCAAGTGTTTACTGACACAATCCCGTGCTGCCAGCACTGTCAAAGGTCAAACTACCGCTAACACTATCGACACAAGCATTCACTGTCACGCCACCAGACAACGCCGTTGAAGTCACTAAAGTGACTGTCCCATTGGCATCTGTCACCCCTGAAATGGTATCATTCCAGCTGCCAGAGAACACAACACTCACCGTCGCACCAGCAACCGCACCGCCGAGGTTATCCACCACCGTGATGGTGCCAGTACCATACTTTTTACCTTTACCAGCACTTTGGGTGCCTGTCGCCACACTGCTCACGCTCATTGATGTGGCCGGGTCGCCGCCAGAACCACCGTCGGTGCCATAAATCGCAAAGTTATCGAGATAATATGTATCACCTGAAGTTGAATCTGGGTCGATTAAAACAATAATGCTATTCACATCGGCATCTGCGGTGGTGGTATCAATCAAGTCTTCAAGTTGAAACTTCAAACGCTGCCAGCCGCTTTGGCTGGTGGTATGTGCATTATATTTTGAATGACGACCAGACGGATAGTTGCTTGGCGTGGCCACATTGTTGTTTTCTAACTGCACCAGAATTTGAGTGCCAGCCGGGGCGGTAGTATAAACATCCAGATAAAACGCGCGATCACCGGCAACAAACGCCGGTAAATCAGCAATCACGCCAGCATCTGCGGCGATAACATCCCACTGTGATCCAGAGTCGCGGATATATTTGGCCACTGTCGCTGAATTGTTCACCGAATCTACCGCCGGATTGGCCACGCTCTGATCGAACGCCCCCGAGAACGAGGTATAAGTCAGGTTACGCTGAGACTCAAAATCATCCAACGCAGTGCTCAACGATAGTGTTGGTGAGACATGCACATCCATCGCCAACTGATAACTACCACAACTATTGCTGCCCGACACCGTCACCTGACCGCCGACAGTGCCCCAGTTAACGGTGAGCGCGCCAGCGTTTGACGTTTCACCAGTAGGTGCAGTCCAACTGTATGCACTGCTAGTGCCTGCTTCATCAACCACAGCATAAGACTGTTGGCTATTGGCTTCGACCAAATGGCTGCCGCTTAATGATGGCTGACCAAAGTCATAAATGCGCACATAATCCACTTCGAGGGTTTGTGGTAACTGGCTGTCATCAACGGTACCGCCCATATTGCCACCCACAGCCAAGTTTAACAGCATATGGTATTGATAATTTTCAAAGGTCCAATAAGCCGAATCACTCATATCTGACGGGGTTTTTGTCGAATACAAAATGTCGTCGACATACCAGCGAATTTCATTGGCTTGCCACTCAACCGCATACTCATGAAAACCATCAGACCAGGCATCAGGTTGTTTTAACAGTTTACCTTGGGTCCACTCATTGTCTGGCCACGCCTGACCGTAATGCAAGGTGCCTAAAGCAAACATATCGCTTTGACCAGTCGCTTCAACAATATCGATTTCGCCGCTCATTGGCCAACCTTCGACCGGGTCGGTAGGTAACATCCAAAACGCGGGCCACATGCCAGCGCCGTTGGGCAGCTTAATACGTGCTTCAAAGCGGCCATTGGTCCACTGCCCGCCATTGGGCATATTGGCGGTGCGGATTCTGCCAGAGGTATATTGCTTACCCTGCACTCGCTGTTTTTTGGCGATAATTTTTAAACTGCCATTGCCTACCACTAAATTGTCAGCCTGATAAGTCTGAAGTTCGCTATTACCCCAACCACATATACCATAACTACAGCCGTCACCAAGCATCACATCCCATTTGCTGGTGTCGATAGCTGAGCCATCAAACTCATCCGCCCATACCGGGGTTGGGTTTTGACACGATGCCGCCAAAGCGCCGCTGGTGGCCAACAACAAAGTACCTGCTGCCCCTGCGACGGTTAAACTTTTTCTTACCTGAGCACTGGTGAATTGAAGATTGAAATTGTGTTTCATTGAGTACTTGCCTCTTGTCATTGCTATTTTTGTAACTATTCAGCGCACTCATCTTTCGCACCATAACGGCGTTATTTTCGTACTCAAACAGTTACATATGGCCTATATGCGCCTATTTTCCGTGCGAAAATGCCTTGTTCTGAAGCGAAATCTAAGCACGCTGAACAGTTACCTATTATTTAAATATCGTTATTGTTACGATTTGAAAGCGCTTACATTCATATGTAAAATTTTTCAGCACAAAAGAGTTAAAGGCTGAGAAATTAAGTAAACAAAATGTAAGCGCTTTCAACAATCTAAATCAAAGCCAGATGAAAAGCAATAGGGATTGAGGGATTTATCGTCAGGGCTTACGGGTTTAAACTAGGCATATATAACTCAATATTACATCAAATGGTTCTGAAAAATACCGATATCAGTAGGATGGGGAGACCGGGCTGTCATCACAGCCTAGGCGAAACTCATCAGAATTAGGCGATAAGCGATGGGTTTCGCTCCGCTCTACCCATCCTACGGTCACATATTCAATCGATATTGATGTTTGATAGGTTAAATGGTTAATTAAAGCCCGTAAGCCTTAGGGAATGAGTCGTCAGGAGGTGGTGAAGTAAAACAGTTACAATAACTCAGGTGCGGCGGCAAACAGCGCACTAAGTTCGTTGCCAAGCGCATTGGTTTTATTACGTTGGCGTTTTATTTCAAACCATTTTGTTCATTGAAGTGCCAAAAATCGCCTGTAGCTCAGCTCGCTTTTTGGTATCTTCTGCTGATAGTGTTTCTTCTGATGCCAAATAGTTCAACTCAGCCAACTCTTCGAGCATATCTTGCGCGAGTTCAGAGCGTTCAATTTGCTCACCAAAAGCGCCCGAACTTAACGCTTCAAGCATATTGCCATAAACCAAACGCTGATAAGCGACACCAGTCACTCGCCCGCCTGTGCCCTCTTCACCTGGCTTAGGCAATCGCCAAACAGAACCATTCACAGCGCTCTGGCAAACCAGCGGGCTATGGGTAGAAACAATAAACTGAATTCGAGGGAAATGTTGGGTTAGCCAATGGCCAATTTTGCGCTGCCAAGAGGGATGTAAATGCACATCAATCTCATCGATAAAAACCACACCAGGGTATTCGATTTGACAAAAATCAGCTGAAAACACTTCACTGGTTTTATAACAAGCAACGATTTGACGAATAAGCTCCAGCATCATGCTTAACACAGAGCGGTAACCGTCGCTTAATGCTTCGATACCTAACTCAACACCCGCACCATCGATAAAAATGACGCCGTCAGAATTCACCTCTTTCATTTGTACATGGTTTGGTAGGAAATCAGGTTGGTTTAAGAAATGTTTGACGTTATCCAGTAATTTACCGTCAGTTGATTTGGGGTCTTCGAGTTGTTTGAAACGTAGTTTTTGCAACCAGCTAAGGGTTTCTGTCAGTGCCACGCCTTCGCCAAAAGCAGATCTGTGCCTGGCCAACAGAGGAGCCGATTGGTATAACTCATGATAATCACTATTGCCGCCACTAAAGCGTCTGAAGGGGCCATAGGAGGCTGAGAAGAAACCTCTATCAATATTCTTAAATTCAAGCTTATTCCCAGTAATGACTCCATTTGCGGGTATATTTATTTCCAAGGGGAGCCCATAACGACCAGGAATATCTTTAT
>JBLGCB010000121.1:0-15616 GCA_047617105.1 Phenylobacterium sp.
CAACCAACTCACCTTCGATGCGTAATTGACTCACTTCTTGTTTTTTAATCAGTTGAGCGCTTTCAAGATAAAAGGTGAAGCTGACGATAAACGTCACTGAAATCGCCAAAATAAAAGCGGCAACGGGCAACTGAATGGCCAGTGGTTGCGTCGCCTTGCCGGTCTCGAGAAAGTCTTGGTTATCTTGTTCTGACAGCATGGTTAAGTGGGCGGGCGCTAAGGTATTTGCCGTAGTTGTCTGGTCGGTTTTTTTCATTAACTCCAGCAGTATGCCGATTAGAATGCAGCCATAAGCGAGGATTTTAAGTCCATGGGCGATATTAGAACTGTTGTCTAAGCCATTTTCATGGCCAAAAACCATGTGTAGCTGTGCGACCATCTGAGGGATAAGGCTTAACAGCAGGGCCAGTCTGAGGGGCGATTTAAGTTGTTGGTACCAGAGCCAGAATAAAGTGCCGCTAAATAGGAAAAGGGCGAATGGTAATACGTCAAATGGACGGGTTAAAAAAGCCTGTGGATAGATGGTTTGTGGTAAAGCACCATTGCCCAGGGTCAGATGAATGGCACCAGACGTTAGGGCTAAGAAGATCAGACTAAACCTTATCAGGAGCCTAGAGTGATGAATCTTGCTTTGATGAGACTCAGTCTGCTGGAGCTTAGCTTGATGAGCAGTCCATAACATAGCCGCGCCTGCAAGGGTCATGGCCAGCGCGGCAAAAATACGGGTTAAAGCCCAGGTAAACGGGATAAATTGGTGTTCTGGTGTATTGGCGATGATAATGCCCGTGGTGGCGAGAAGGTGAAAGGCATCAAGCAGACCCGCGCTCGCCAGCGCCATGCCAATGACTGGTACGTTGATGTTTTTGTGGCACCGATAATGTAAAACCGACGCCAAAGCAGCAATAACAGCAATGCTGATAGCACTCCATTCTAATAACACATGAACCAAATGATCGATTGAGCTGGGCTCAGGTGATGAGGTGGCCGAATAAGCCGCAAAGCTGATGCCCAATTGGTTAAGCAAAAACGGCAATACACACAGGATAATGACGGTCAGTAAGGCGTATTTTTGATGATTTGCAGTGGTGCTAGGTGGTGGCTGATTTTGTCGCATTCATCGTCCTAATGGCGAGGGTTTGGATATTGGTATATAGAGTGTAGCCAAGCCCTGTCATTTAACAAGGGCATGGTTTTTAAGAGGTTGATATTGTCGCGGGTTGATGGTGTGAAGGGGTTTAACAGGCTTTGAGGTCTTTTAAAATGCCGTTGTTAATATTATAAATCCAGCCGTGAACGGTAAGGTCGGCGCCTTTTTTTAACGCACTTTGTACCGCTGGGGTATTACGCACATTTTCGACTTGCTCGACGACATTGAGTTCGCATAATCTGTCACGCGTTTGTGGCTCAGAAAGCCCTTCTAATGCTGGGGCATTAAAACGCCTGACGTCTTTAATATGTCTGAGCCAGTTATCTAGTAAGCCGTGCTCATGCTCTTCCATAGCGGCATTGATGCCGCCACAGCCGTAATGGCCGCAGATGATGATGTGTTTTACTTTTAGCACTTCAACCGCAAACTGGATCACCGACAGACAGTTAAGGTCGGTATGGACCACTAGGTTGGCGATATTACGATGAACAAAGACCTCACCAGGTGGCAGGTCGATGATTTGGTTGGCGGGCACTCGGGAGTCTGAGCAGCCGATCCAAAGAATCTCTGGGGCTTGTTGTTTAGACAATGAAGAGAAATACTCTGGGTTTTGTGCTTTCATTGCATTGGCCCAAGCGAGGTTATTATCAAACAGGTGGTTCAAAACACTCATGATTCAACGTTCCTTTTATGATGTTATAAAGTGAATGTAGGTGAGCCAGATAATACAGTTGTTGACCATAAAAGCCCATCAGTTTTTTAATCTAAAATCATTGTATACTGCTGTTTTTTTAATCGAAATGGTTGACATCATTGGATAACGCTGTATATTACTGGCCCAAGTTGATGATTTAACATTCAGCTAAACTATTAACTAGATATTGTAACATTTGATTAATAAATGGATATGGGGTTGGAGATGACTAAGAGTAAGTTAAGTGCAGTAATAGCCACAGGCAGCCTTATTTTGGCGTCGATGTCGTTACAGGTAATGGCAGAACAAACCATTGAACAGGCAGTTGCTGAGCAAAATGCGCAGATGAAAGCCCAATTAATGCCACTGAAAATTCACGCACAAACCTTGCAGGGATTTCAATCGCTTAATCATAATATGGCCAATAATTATATCAGAGGTGCGATGACCTTAACGGCAGATGTGTCGAGTGTTGATAATGATAGCGAACTTAACGATATTGATAACGAAGGCCATGTCGAGCTAGCCCACGTAGAACTAAGCCATTCAAAACCTAGCCATGTAGAACTGAGCCGCGAAACAGCAGCGGTAGAATAACCCCTAACAGCAATGGTTAATCTATTGGTTTATAGATTGACCGGCTCTGACCATATCGCGTCATCTGGTAGGAGGGTGCCGGAATGCGCCATTCACTGTCAAAATTCGAAAATATCACGTAGGGTGCCCGTGCGTAGCACGGTCCGAGGTTACGAGGAGCATTGCGCACCATTGAGCTAACAGTCATAGACCAACCTGGAATATGGTTGGACGATAACGAATGGGTCTTTATTTATACTCTTATACCATGCACTGGACTCTATACCACACCGGTTTAACTTCAATACCCGCCCAATCCCCTGTTTTTTTCATAAATTGTTTTGTTGTTGCAGATCACCGTTGGGACACATGCGTCTTCGAAACGGTTTAAGCAAAAATAAATTCAAGTTTTTTATCTTTTTAGTGATTTGATAAATAAGCGGTTATTGATGCATGTCCCAGCTCTGATAATGAAAGTCCCAAACCTGATAAGCGATATTGTGACAAATTGCTAAGCTTTGTTCGCCACCAGAATGAATGTGTAAGACAGGCACTTTTTGAGGCAGATGAATCAACAAGGAATGACCTTTGATGCAAGGATTGGGCGATTAATAATAACAACAACAACAACAACAACCACAACCACAACCACAAGGAACGACCTTTGATGCAAGGATTGGGCGGTTTGAAATAAGCGTACAACAAGGAATGACCTTTGATACAAGGATTGGGCGGCTAAAACAACCACAAGGATTGACCTTTGATGCAAGGATTGGGCGGCTAAAACAACAACAACAACAACCACAAGGAATGACCTTTGATGCAAGGATTGGGCGGTTAAGAAAAGCAACCACAAGGAATGACCTTTGATGCAAGGATTGGGCGGTTAAGAAAAGCAACAACAAGGATTGACCTTTGATGCAAGGATTGGGCGGTTTGAAATAAAATGGATAAAGCGATTTTGATGGAGTTCGGTAAGGAGGCAAACGTATATGGTTAAACACAAGGAATGAGTTAGGATAAAGTGGACAGTTGTTGAGGGATATTTTATCGTCAGGAGTGGCGGGGCTGTGATAAATGCAGTTGACATGGGAATAACATCGTACCATTTTAGCTTTAATGCGAAATCGATTAAGGGTGCAAGGAAACTGGCAGGAGAGCGGGTTGGCACTGTTAATCTTCAATATCCCAGGAGGATATCACGCAACCACGAAGACTCGGGAGGTGCCGAGCTTCGTGGTTGTCGGTAATCCGGTGGTCACTTTTTGTCTGCTTGCGTAAATCTTCTACCACATGCTCACTTTTCATTTGTTTTTAACTCATTGATAAAACTAATAAATATTGGTCTTGACCAATAATTAACAGCATTTGTCTGGGTTTTACTAACCCTCTTTTTCATTCAAAGTTAAGATTGATTCAGTTGCAGCCACTAAGCTGGTTTAATTAGCCAAAAGCTTAAGTGGCAGTGCTAAGGGAAGTTGTATAACAAGTCCTCAGGAAGGCCCAAAAGGGAGCGTGTAAAAGGGAAGGTGTAAGTAGTGAAGGTATAAGTAGGGAAGAAGTAAAAGGCTATGGGTAAAAAGGGAAGTGGTATTGAGTAGGATGTTAATGAGGGTAAAAAGGAAGTCGTATTGATGGAGCCATTTAATCAACTTTAAATGGACAGTGAAAGGGAAGTCATATCGATGGAGCGCGTACTGGAAGCAGTGGTCATCAGGGAAGTTGGAAAACAGGAAGGGGTGAGATGGGACGCTGAATATTTAGTATGATAGTTACGGTTGGTGGCGATATAACAGTGATGGGTTGAGTCGCAACAACTACCAAAACGAAAAAGACCGAATTGCCTAGGCAGTTCGGTCTTTTTTTTTGCTGGAAGATGGGTTGGCCCGACACCTCGGGAACCCATCAATCTTGGCTACAGTAATGCCAATATGATATTAATAATTGGCAGAACCTGGCGCACGAGGGAAGGCGATAACATCTCGCACATTCGCCACACCAGTGACATAAGACACTAAACGCTCAAAGCCTAAACCAAAGCCTGAGTGTGGTACCGTGCCATAACGGCGTAAATCGCGATACCAGCTATAATCTTCTTTTTCGAGTCCCATCTCTTCACAGCGACGATCAAACACCTCTAGGCGCTCTTCACGTTGACTGCCGCCAATGATTTCGCCGATGCCTGGTGCCAATACATCCATGGCGGCAACGGTTTTGCCATCGTCGTTCAGGCGCATATAGAAAGCTTTGATGTCTTTAGGGTAGTTTTGCATCACGATCGGCCCACCAACATGTTCTTCAGCTAAGTAACGTTCGTGTTCAGATTGCAAATCAACGCCCCATTCCACTGGGAATTCGAACTTCTTGCCACAGTTTTTCAAGATCTCAATGGCATCGGTATAATCCATGCGCACAAAGCTGGATTTAACCAGTTTGTTCAGACGGTTCACCGCATCTTTATCGACGCGTTGGGCGAAAAATGCCATATCGTCGCCACGTTCATCCAATACCGCTTGGCAGACATATTTGAGCAAATCTTCAGATAATTGTGCCATATCATTTAAATCAGCAAAGGCCACTTCCGGTTCAATCATCCAAAACTCTGCCAAATGGCGGCTAGTATGAGAGTTTTCGGCGCGAAAAGTTGGGCCAAAGGTATAAACTTTAGACAGTGCACAGGCATAGGTTTCGGCGTTTAACTGACCCGAAACGGTCAAAAAAGTTTCTTTGCCAAAAAAGTCCTGGCTGTAATCCACCGCCCCTTTGTCATCTAACGGTAAGTTGGCGGTATCTAAAGTGCTGACTCGGAACATTTCGCCAGCGCCTTCGGCATCGTTGGCGGTGATGATTGGGGTGCTGAGCCAGTTATAACCTTGCTCATGGAAAAAGCGGTGCACGGCTTGCGATAAACAACTACGGACCCGGGCGACAGCACCAATAATATTGGTGCGGGGGCGTAAATGGGCGTGTTCGCGCAAATACTCGATAGAATGGCGTTTGGCCGCCATCGGATAAGTATCCGGGTTTTCAACCCAACCCATAACAGTGACTTCGGTGGCCTGAATTTCAAGGCTCTGGCCTTTACCTTCGGATTGTACTAAGGTGCCAGTGACCTCTACTGAACAGGATGCGGTCAGCTTTTGGACTTCACTTTCGTAATTATCTAAAGTATTTGGGACTATGGCCTGAATGGCATCAAAACATGAACCATCGTGAATGGCTAAAAAAGACAGTCCAGCTTTTGAATCGCGACGGGTGCGGATCCAACCTTTGACGGTGACTTGTGCCCCGGTGGCCAGCTGGCCACCGAGCACATCTACAATTGGGCTATGGTTCATTGTAATTCCGTGATTTATGGTGTAAAAATTATCGAAAGGTCATGTTACCTAGCTCCAAGCAAGAAACAAGTCAAAAACCGCAAAAAAATGATGCTATTAAGCAATTTATGGCCTTAGCCAAGGTCCTTAAAGCGAAGTCGGGTTAATAATTAAACGATGAAAAATGACAATGCCAATTCGGCCGCCGGGTTGGGTAAAGGTTTAGCCAACAAATTGCGCCAGAGCAAACGCGATGGCCAAGCGGTTAGGCATAAATTTAACCGACGCAACAAAACCAATGTAAAAGTACGATGGTTGTTTTGGCTGTCGGCATTGGCTTGGCTGGTGTTTATTATCGCTTTGGTGGTGTATCACTATGGCCGCCCCGAAATGGATTATGGGGTATTTCGTTATCATGGTATTGCGGTGCGTGATCATTGGCTTGAAGAGTCACGCTTGTGGTATGAAGGGTTATTGATGGTTTGTGTTTTTTTAAACCTGATAAGCCTAGCGATCAACAAAAAAGTGATGCGACGACACCAAGACAGGTTACGTTATAATGTGGTGTCGTTGTTATTGATTTGCATCGCCATATTGGTGCAGTTGTTGGCGTAGCGCACTCATCTTTCGCTCCATAACGGCGTTATTTTCGTACTCAAATAGTTGCATATAACTTATATGCGCCTATTTTCCGTGCTACTCTTTCCATCAAGTTATGGCCTTGTTATGAAACGAAATCTAAGCACGCTGAACAGGAGTCAGAAATAGCCGTCAAATCGCCGTTTGCAGCCGCATTTTGATGGGTTTCGCCTACGGCTCTACCACATCCTACGGGTACATTTGGATGTTATTTAATGTTACATCTCACTCGCCACGGTATAAATCGCGTCGGTTAACTGCTGCAACTGCTCGGGTTCAATAATATAGGGCGGCATAATATACACCATCTTGCCAAAGGGGCGGATCCACACGCCTAACTCAACCAAACGTTTTTGCATCGCGGCCACATCTACCGTCTGATGCAATTCAACCGCCCCGATGGCACCCAATACTCTGACATCTTTGACCGATTCCAACGCCAAACAGGCGCTTAACTGCGCTTTTAATTGGCTTTCGATGGCCTTTACTTGCCCTTGCCAATGGTTCTGTTGTAACAATTCGATATTTTTCACTGCCACGGCACAAGCCAGCGGATTGCCCATAAACGTCGGTCCGTGCATCAACACCCCGGCCTGACCATTACAAATCCCTTGTGCGACTTCGGTGGTGCATAAGGTTGCCGCCAGTGATAGATAACCGCCAGTAATGGCTTTGCCGACACAAATGATGTCTGGCGAAATATCGGCGTGTTCACAAGCGAACCATTTGCCGCTGCGACCAAAACCAGTAGCGATTTCGTCGGCAATCAACAGCAAGCCATATTGGTCACACAAGGCGCGGCATTGACGCAAAAACTGTGGATGGTAGATGCGCATTCCACCGGTGCCCTGAACGATGGGTTCGAGAATCAATGCCGCCATGCTGTGATGGTGTTCAACCATCAGTTGCTCGATTGAATCGATGTCGCTGGGGTCCCATTGGCCATCAAAACTGGAGGTCGGGGCGTCGGCAAAATAGTGTTTAGCCACCAAGTCACCGTATAAATGGTGCATACTCAGCACCGGATCACATACCGCCATGGCGGCAAAAGTATCACCGTGATAACCGTGTTTGATGGTCAGCAGTTTATTTTTATCCGGTTTTTCACGACTCATCCAGTATTGCAAGGCCATCTTTATCGCCACTTCAACCGCAATTGAACCGCTATCGCTTAAAAAGACTTTATCCAGTCCATCTGGCGTGACTTCAACCAGCTTTTTACACAATTCAATCGCAGGTTGATGGGTAATTCCGCCAAACATCACATGCGCCATTTGGTCAATCTGGTCTTTGGCTGCTTGATTCAATTGTGGATGGTTATAACCATGAATGGTCGACCACCAAGATGACATGCCGTCAACCAGTTTGGTGCCATCTTCAAGGGTCAGGTAGACCCCTTTGGCGCTGATCACCGGGTAGGTGGGCAGCGGATTGGTTAACGAGGTATAAGGGTGCCAAATATGCTGTTGGTCGAAAAGAAGATCCATATTGTTAGGTCCTTTATTGAATTGATTGAGCTGCTTGAAAAGTAACCAGATGTATACTTAAATAGAATCAAATGATTGACAACTTCGTTTGGCACGCTAGACTAGCTCAGAATCTGTGTGTCTTCAATCACAAAATTGCGTTGAGAAAGCTTAAGGAATAAATAAATGATGAATTTGACTGTCCGCCATGATTGGACGTTTGACGAAGTAAATGAACTGTTCAACCGGCCATTAAATGACTTATTGTTTCTTGCTCAACAAACCCATCGTGAGCACTTTAACCCTAACGAAGTACAGGTCAGTACCTTGTTATCGATTAAAACTGGTGCATGTGCTGAAGATTGCAAATATTGTCCGCAAAGCGCCCACTATAACACTGGCCTGAAAAAAGAACGTTTGATTGCGGTGCAAAAAGTGATTGAAGAAGCCCAAGAAGCCCGTGAAGCCGGAGCGACCCGTTTTTGCATGGGTGCCGCTTGGAGTAACCCGAAAGATCGCGATTTACCACTGATTTTTGAAATGGTCAGAGAAGTCAAAAAAATGGGTTTAGAAACCTGTATGACGTTGGGAATGCTCACCGGGGAGCAGGCATTGGGTCTTAAAGACGCTGGATTAGATTATTATAATCACAACCTCGATACCTCACCGGAATATTACGGCGAAATCATCACCACTCGAAACTATCAAGACCGCCTCGACACTCTAGAACACGTCAGAGATTCGGGCATGAAAGTTTGTGCTGGCGGTATTGTCGGATTAGGCGAAGGCCAGGCCGACAGAATCGGTCTGTTAAGACAATTGGCCAACTTACCCGCTCATCCTGAAAGTGTGCCAATCAATATGTTGGTCAAGGTAGAAGGTACGCCGCTAGAAAACATCGATGACCTCGAACCCTTCGAATTTATCCGCACCATTGCCACCGCCAGAATCATCATGCCTAAGAGTTATGTGCGTTTATCGGCAGGTCGCACCTCAATGAACGACCAAATGCAGGCAATGTGTTTCTTTGCCGGGGCGAATTCAATTTTTTATGGCGATAAGCTGTTGACCACCGAAAACCCTGAAACCAACCAAGACATGCAGTTGTTTAAAAAGCTAGGCATTGAGCCTGAAAAACGCCAAGATTATTCAGACGAAGCGCAACAAGCGGCATTGTTACATGCCATTGATTCGCAAAACGATGCCAAACTGTTTCACGAAGCCAGATAAGCTTTGGCGTTCGATTTTATCCGCGATGATTTAGCCCAGCGTCGTGACAATCAGCTATTAAGACAACGTTTTGCTTTGCCTCAGGGCCATGGGCGAATGTTGTCTTTTGACGGCAAACAATACCTTAATTTTTCTGGTAATGATTACCTCGGCATGGCATCCCATCCCCAAGTGATTCAATCAGCCCATCAGGCGCTGGACCAATATGGCGCTGGCAGTGGCGGCTCTGCGCTGGTGACCGGGTTTGGCAAGGCACAATCTGCCCTTGAAGAATACTTGTGTGACTGGCTGGGCGTGCAACGTTGTTTGCTGTTTAATGCGGGTTTTGCCGCCAATAGCGGGGTGATTCAAACCTTAATGACCCATGCTGATGACACCGTGATTCAAGATAAACTCAATCATGCCTCGCTGGTGGATGCCGGACTTAATTGTGCTGCCAAGCTAGTGCGTTATCGACATAACGATTTACGTCACTTGCAGCAGAAGTTAGCACTCACTAACCCAGCCAAAGGTAATCACTTGGTGGTCACCGAAGGGGTTTTCAGCATGGATGGTGATAGCGCCCCTTTGGCGCAAATACAAATCATGGCCCGGGCCAGTGATAGCTGGTTAATGGTCGATGATGCTCATGGGTTTGGCGTGCTGGGTGATGAAGGCAAAGGCACCGCCAATGCTCAGGGTCTCAAAGCGGGGTCTGTCGATATCACCATGGCCACTTTTGGTAAAGCAGTGGGCACCATGGGCGCTTTTGTCGCGGCCAGTGCCGACACCATTGAGTATTTAGTCCAGTTTTGTCGTCACTATATTTACAGCACCGCAATGCCAGCGTATATGGCGGCGGCCACCCATACTAGCTTGTTGTGTCTGGCCAAAGAGCAATGGCGGCGCGATAAACTAACGCACTTGATTGGCTACTTTAAAACCAAAATGGTGGCATTGGGATTGGCAGATAACCACAGTGATACTGCCATCCAACCATTGATTATAGGTTGTGCGGGTAAAACCTTACAAATCAGTCAAGCCCTGAAAGATCAAGGTATTTGGCTGACGGCCATTAGGCCACCGACGGTGGCGGCCAATACCGCTCGATTACGAGTCACTTTACATTGTCTGCATCATGAAGCAGATATCGATCATCTTTTTAACGCGCTGGAGCAAGCCATTGATGCCACAAATTGACGCTATGCCGGTTGAGTCCATGCCTGTTGAACCTATGTCAGTGAAGCCCATGCCTGCTGAGCGTAGCCGTATTCAACACCAGTTTGCCGCGGCTTGTCACAGTTATGATAGCGCCTCCCGGTTACAACGGTTCAGCGGTCATCGACTGCTTGAGCTCAATGCCGTCGAATTGGCCAGTGTTGGCTGTGGTCCGGTGCTTGATTTGGGCTGTGGTACTGGGTTGAATACCGCCATATTGGCTGACTATGCCGGTAAGGCAGCTCATGTGATTGGCTGTGATCTGGCGTTTGATATGGCTAAAAAAACCCGCCATGCAATGATTCAAAATGAGCTGTCAGATGTCACCTGTATTCAAGCCGATGCGGCACAGTTACCTTTTGCCAATGATGCTTATTCACTGATTTATTCTAATCTGATGTTGCAATGGTTTGATGATTTAACCGTGCCATTAAGCGAGATTGGCCGGGTATTACAAAGCCGTGGCCAGTTGATGTTTACCACCTTGTTAGACGGCACTTTACATGAATTAAAAACCGCTTGGGCGGCGGTAGATGACGATAATCACGTTAACCACTTTAGCCAGCTTGAGGGGCTTAAACAGGCGTTATCGGCCTGTGGATTTAGTTATGAAATCGTCGTCGAAGCGGTTGAACTGGAATATGACAGCGTATTGCATTTGGCCAGAGAGTTAAAACATCTCGGTGCCAATTATGTCAAAGGACGGGCCAATAAAGGGCTGGTGGGCAAGCAAAAGTGGCTCACTTTGGCACAACATTACCAACCTTTTCGCAACGCAAACGGCACTTATCCGGCGACCTATTCGGTGGCTTATGTTAAAGCATCAGCCAAACGGGGCCATAATTAATGTCAGCCTATTTTGTTGCAGGCACTGATACTGATATTGGCAAGACCCTAGTCGCGAGCGCGTTATTACAACACTTTAATCGCCAAGGTCGCTCAACCATTGGTTTTAAACCCATCGCTGCCGGGTGTGAAAACACCGCAAAAGGATTAAGAAACCAAGATGCGCTGAGTTTGTTGCAGCACAGCAATATTGGCCCCAATGGCGTTTCTGGAGGTTTAGCACCAGCATATAATGACATCAATCCCTTTGCCTTTGAACCACCGATAGCGCCGCATATTGCCGCCAAACTGGTGGGTCAAACCATCACCACAGCCGCATTAGCGCAGGCTTACCAACCGATTAAAGCCTTTAACTGTGATATCACCATTGTCGAAGGGGCAGGGGGTTGGTGTTTGCCCATCAACGATAATGAGTTTTTGTATCAATGGGTTAACGATGAACAGTTCGAGGTGATTTTGGTGGTGGGCATCAAGTTAGGTTGCCTAAACCATGCCCTACTGACTCAGGCGTTTATCCAAAGCCAAGGGTTAACACTGGTCGGCTGGGTGGCTAATAAGGTCTGCCCGCAGATGGCCAATATCGACGAAAACATTGCCACCTTAGAACAACACCTCAATGCTCCGCTGTTGGCCACCATCCCGTGGCTGGAAGATCACCAGCGTGATGGGTTGGTGGTTGATTTCGCTATTTAACATCAGCTCTTATACTAGTCCTACCACTAGCCCTACATTGTCTCGCTGAAAAAACAAACACTTCCCACAAACAAACCTCAACTAAGAATCATCAAGACACATGTTGTTACATTTAACATTGAACTTAATGGCAATAAGGCAATAACCGCCGACTTTCCCCCCTAAACCCTTGTGCCTGATTGACTGCAAAGGCCCGTTAAACCTCGACATGTGTCGTGCTAGGGAACATTCAATCATTTGTTGCAAAGACATTAAAAATTATCACAACTGTTGTAATTACAACAAACTAAGTGTGTTTTTTGACCGAAGAAAAATGGGGTATGATTGCTCGCTTGACGACAAGCATTAACAAACTGTAACGTAATTGTCGTTAAAGGCAGGTGCGTTGTATCGGGATTATCACTAAGACAAGCACCTTGTTTATGTATCATTATCAGGGTTCTACTAATTTCTATCATTTAAAAAAATAGTATAATATTAATAATCAAAGGAAATTTAGATGTTTAAGCGATTCAACCACAACAACGTGGCAAAAGCGGTGCGTTACGCATTACTCTCTGGGGTAACATTGTCAATGTTGCCTGTTCAATCTTTCGCAGCGGGTGCCGATGAGGCAAAACCCGAGCGTATATCTGTTACAGGTTCACGTCTGCAAAAAGCAGAATTTGACCAAGCTGCACCGGTTCAGGTGCTTGACATTAGCGAAGCAGTCAAATCGGGCGTCAGCTCTGTCGCTGAATTGCTGCAACGCACGTCAATGGCAGGCGGGCAACAGCTCGATGCTACTTACAACTCAAACTCAGGTAACTCAAATGCCTCAGAAGCGCCACCAAGTGGTGGTGTTGGTTCTTCGAACATTGGTTTACGTGGCCTCGGTCCTGAACGTACCTTGATTTTGGTCAATGGTCGTCGTCTGGGTTCTTCAGGGGTTCGTGGTGCACCATCGCAGCCGGATTTGAGTTTATTGCCATTGAATATGGTTGATCGTATCGAGGTCATCACCGAGGGTGCCTCTTCTATCTACGGTGCCGATGCGGTAGCCGGGGTAATCAACATCATCATGAAACGTGGTTATGAAGGCGCTGAATTTGCCGGCAACGTAACCACCACCAAAGACGGTGGCGGTGATATTCGTCAGTTCTCTTTTGTCAGTGGTCACCAGGGTGAAAAGTCTAACCTAGTAATTTCTGGTTCTTATTATCAACGTGACGCCATCTCAGTAGGCCAGCGTGCTGATGGCTGTATTCGTCGCATGGCTGTTGGTGAAGATGGAACAATCTATGATGAATGTCGTAACCGTTTCTTCAACAATGCAGTATTAAATTTCTCTGACCTTGGTAACGGCCCTAACGGCGGCGATATTTTTGGTTTCTATACCCCGGGGTCTACCAACGCTGGTGTGATGAACTGGAGTACTGGTGCGGGTTTAGCGGCTCCTAACTACGATACCGTGTTGATCGACCCGACCGGTTCTGGTCGTAACAACTACACTTACGATCCTGCTTATCATGATCAGTGGGATACCTTTAATTCTGATTTGGTTCAGCCAGTGACCCGTTTCACCCTTGCGGCTAACGGCACTTATGCGTTGGACTTGTTTGGTGGTGATGAAGAATTTTTCTATGAAACTTATTATTTCCATCGTCACCTGACCGCACAAGGTTCGTCTGAGCAACACTTGCCGACGGTTGCCGGTATGATCCCTCATGAAGGTGAAGATGGTCTGCTGGTCAGAAATGAAGATGGTTCAGCACATTTGGTCGACAACCCGATGAATCCGTTTAGTGGTGACGCCATGTTGGTCATGACCATTGATGAGTTGAGTCAAAAACGAGATGTTGAATTGGATCACGTGCGTTTTGTCGCAGGTCTTAAAGGTGATATTACTTTTGACACCTTGGCTGAGAAAGGCTGGAACTATGAAATATCTGCGTCTTATGACCGTGGTATGGGTCATCAGTCACAACCAGTCTTGCACGAAGAGCATTTGTTTTTTGCCAATGAAACTTTACGTCTTGATGCCGCTGGTACACCAAAGTGTGGCGTGGACAATCTGACCTCTGATTTCGGTGGTGTTTTGACCCTGAAGCCATGTGTGGTCATCGACTGGTTTAACCCTAGCTTCTTTAGTAACGATCAGAAAAATGGTGGTTCTTTCAGCACTACTGATGAGCGTGATTACTTGGTCGCGACCCGTACTAACCGTACTGTGGTAGAGCAGGTGGTTATCAATGCGTTTGCCACCGGTGAACTGTTTGATTTTAGTAGTGGTGGTACGGCCACGATGGTATTTGGTGCCGAATATAAAAAAGATGACATCTGGTCAGCGGTGGATTACTTAGGCGCAACCGGTGGTAACTCTGGCGAAAACCCATTGACAGAAGGCGCGACCATTGGTGGTCGTTCTGTTAACAGTGCTTACGTTGAAGTCGCGTTACCTTTTATCCAAGATATGGCTGGGATTGATTTACTGGAAGTTGAATTGGCGGCGCGTTATACCGATGAGTCAAACTTTGGTAATAAAACCACCACTCGTGCTCGTTTGACTTACCAGCCAGTGGATTGGGTGATTTTAACCGCCTCTTACGGTACCTCTTTCCGCGCACCAAACTTACGTGAGCAGTTCCTTGCGGATCAGTTCCAGGGTATTGGTGGTTCGAGTGATCCATGTTCAGTACCAGGCGATGCCAGTGCTGATGGTGTTTATGATGCCAGTGCAGATACTCGTCCTCAAGTGGTGATTGATAACTGTATCTTAAGTGGTGCAGATTATACTTCTTTGGGTCTTAACGGTATTTTGAATATTCCGGTCGTCGTTGGTGGTAACGGCAATGCTGGTGAAGATGCTTTAAAACCTGAAACGTCTAAAAACTATACTTATGGTTTGAAACTGACGCCTGATTGGGATGCTGATTTCAAATTGAACTTCGCATTTACCTATTATGATTTTGAAATCGAAGATACGATCCGTTCACCCAATGGTGCGACCATCATGAACCGTTGTTACAACGATGCACCAGGGCTGACCAGTCCGTTCTGTGCTCGCTTGAGTCGTACCGGTACCAACATCCCTTCATTGAACTTTATCAATGGTATTGATGCGTCATTTCTTAACGTCGGTTTAGAAACGTCTAAAGGGTTTGATGTTAACATCGATTTCTCTACCAACTTTGGTAGTGTTGAGTTGATGTGGGCTAACACCTACACGCAGATGACTGAGCGTGAAGAGACCATCTTTGAAGGCACTGATGCGGATGATTTGCTGGAAGATTTTGGTAATGCCAAACATCGTCTGAACTCGACTTTGACACTGACTATGGATAACTGGTCGTGGATGATGGTGGGTCGTTTCATGTCTGGTACTCATGCAGACCAGACCATCATGACAACGGCTTTGTGTGCGCCTGGTCAGTTTAGCCCGAGCACCGAGTTAATCTTACCTGATGGCACACGTCCAAATGTACAGCCTCTTTGTGAAGCGGGTTCTGCGTTTTACTTAGATACCTCAATCACTTGGGCAGGAGAGAACTTGCGAGTGTCTGCTGGTGTGAACAACTTGTTTGATAAGCAGGCACCGAGAATTTCGATGTCAGCGGGTTCTAACCGTGCCAACATCGTGACTTCTTCGGGTTATGACTTGTTTGGTCAGACTTACTTTGTGAATGCTGCTTATTCTTTCTAAATCAAATGTCGCTATAGCGGCATACGATGAAAGATAAAAAGGGCCAGATGGAAACATCTGGCCTTTTTGTTTGGGTGCTGACTTACGATTAAGATGTCAATTCAAAGGCATATATTTGTAAGAATGGCC
>JBLGCB010000122.1:0-15601 GCA_047617105.1 Phenylobacterium sp.
TGTGGTTCTGGTGGTGTTGAGCCACAATCAGAAACTAACTGGCGTTATGCGAATGACTCAGAAGTGGCTCGTATTATCTTCGTCAATAAATTGGACCGTATCGGTGCTGATTTCTTGCGTGTTGTTGGTCAGGTTAAGAAAGTATTGGGTGCTAACCCAATGGTTATGGTTTTGCCAATCGGCACCGAAGAAAACTTCGTTGGTTTGGTTGATTTGTTATCACGTACTGCCTATGTATGGGATGAAACTGGTTTACCAGAAAATTACGAAGTCGTCGATATCCCAGCTGACATGCTTGACCAGGTTGAAGAATATCGCGAAATGTTGATCGAAATGGCCGTTGAACAAGATGACGACCTGATGGAATCTTACCTTGACGGCACTGAGCCTGCAATGGAAGACATCAAACGTTGTATCCGTAAAGGAACACGTACCATGGACTTCTTCCCAACTTACTGTGGTTCAGCGTTCAAAAACAAAGGTGTTCAGTTAATTCTTGACGCTGTTGTTGATTACTTGCCAAGCCCGACTGAGGTTGATCCTCAGCCACTGACGGATGACGAAGGTGAAGATACTGGCCAAGTCGCATTGGTTTCTGTTGATGAACCATTTCGTGCATTGGCCTTTAAAATCATGGATGACCGTTTCGGCGCATTAACCTTTATCCGTGTTTACTCGGGTACGTTGAACAAAGGCCAGACAGTGCTGAATACCTACACGGGTAAAACTGAACGTGTTGGTCGCATGGTTGAAATGCACGCAGATGACCGTAACGAAATTGATTCAGCACAAGCTGGTGATATCATCGCGATTGTTGGTATGAAGAACGTTCAGACAGGTCACACCTTGTGCGACCCTAAATTCCCGGCCACACTTGAGCCAATGATTTTCCCTGAACCAGTAATCTCAATTGCTGTTGCGCCTAAAGATAAAGGCGGTTCAGAGAAAATGGGTATCGCTATCGGTAAGATGATTGCTGAAGATCCATCGTTCCGCGTAGAGTCTGACGAAGAAACTGGCGAAACTATCCTTAAAGGTATGGGTGAACTTCACCTAGATATCAAAGTTGACATCCTTAAGCGTACTTACGGTGTTGAATTGACTGTTGGTGCTCCTCAGGTGGCTTACCGTGAAACTATCACTCAAGAAGTTGAAGATAGCTACACTCACAAGAAACAGTCTGGTGGTTCTGGTCAGTTCGGTAAAATCGATTACCGTGTTAAACCTGGTGAGCCGGGTACTGGTTTTGTTTTCACCTCAAAGGTTGTTGGTGGTAACGTACCTAAAGAATTCTGGCCTGCGGTTGAGAAAGGTTTCAGAGGCATGATGGGTGAAGGTGTTCTTGCTGGATTCCCTGTACTTGACGTTGAAGTTGAACTGTTTGACGGTTCATTCCACGCGGTTGACTCCTCTGCTGTTGCATTTGAAATCGCTGCTAAAGGCGCTTTTCGTCAGTCAATTCCAAAAGCTGGCCCTCAGTTGATTGAACCTATCATGCACGTTGACGTATTCACGCCTGACGATCATGTTGGTGATGTTATTGGTGATTTGAATCGTCGTCGCGGTATGATCAAAGATCAGGTAGCGGGTGTTTCTGGTGTTCGTATCAAAGCTGACGTACCATTGTCAGAAATGTTCGGTTACATCGGTACTTTGCGTACCATGACATCAGGCCGTGGTCAGTTCTCTATGGAGTTCTCACACTATATGCCTTGTCCTAGAGTGGTTTCTGAAGATGTTATCGCTGCTGAAAAGCAAAAGAAAATTGATAAAGCTAAGAATAAATAATTAATTCTTAATTATGGTAAAAATCCCCAGCAGGCTTAGGCCTGCTGGGGATTTTTTTGTTTTTAAAAACACAAACGTGAGATTGAGGTGGGATGCTGTAGGATGGTTGCACCGAAGGTGGAACCCATCATTTTTGGGGCTTTGTTCTCACCACTGCATTCGTATTTATTGATCTATATCAAACCAGTTATCCGCATTTATTTCATAATGGCTGCAATTGTTCTACAATGCTGTCGAACCAAAAATTTAAACTCCGAGCGCTATCCCCTAAACCAGCTTTCCTCTGACAGAGCAAAGTATTGGCATGGTGGTTTCGCCGTGGCATGACTTGTAATACTGCCACCGGGGTTGATGGAGAAATCCTACAGCCTGCCCTATTTGCAAAGGTGTTAAAAAATGTTAGAAGATACTTTTGGCCGACGCTTTAGATATTTGCGTCTGTCAATCACTGACGTGTGCAATTTTCGCTGCGTCTACTGCTTACCCGACGGCTATACGTGTGATGAACCCAGAGACTTTCTGCGGGTCGATGAAATCACCCGTTTGGTCAAAACTTTTGCCGCTTTGGGCACCACTAAAATTCGCCTCACTGGCGGCGAACCTTCGCTGCGTAAAGAACTGCCTGAAATTATCCGCATCTGTAAACAAACCCCCGGTATTGAACGTGTTGCAATGACCAGCAATGGTTATAAGCTGACCAGCCAAATCAAAGACTGGGTGGATGCGGGTCTTGATGCGCTCAATATCAGCATCGACAGCCTTGATGCCAGAATGTTTCAGAGCCTGACCGGTCATGACAAACTTGAAGAAATCATGACAGGCATTGATATGGCGTTTGCTTTGGGGTTAAAAACCATCAAAGTCAATGCGGTGTTAATGCGTCAGCACAATGCGGGAGAGTTTCAGTCGTTTCTCGACTGGGTCAAACACAAACCCATTACCTTACGGTTTATCGAACTGATGAAAACCGGCGATAACAACGAATTCTTCCACAAAAACCATGTATCTGGTGCTTCTTTGAAAGAGCAGATTCTGGCGCAGGGTTGGCAACGGATCATTCGTACCAAAGATGCTGGACCGGCGCAGGAATTTGAACACCCTGAATACCAAGGTCGCATTGGCCTTATCATGCCTTACAGTAAAGATTTTTGCAGCACCTGTAATCGATTAAGAGTATCGGCCAGAGGTAAGTTGCATCTGTGTTTATTCTCAGAATATGGTTTGGACCTGCGTGAATATCTGCAACAAGATGATCCTGATGCGTTAGAAAATCAGATTCGTTATTTATTGCAGGATAAAAAGGCAACCCATTATTTGCATGATGGGCTGACCGGGGGGACTAAGCATTTGGCTATGCTTGGGGGATAAGTGGGGTCAGAGTCAAATTTATGAGTGACAGCCAAAATGATCCAGATGCTAGATATAAATTGGACTCTGACCCCATTTATTTCGGCATCATCCTCGCCGGAGGCCAATCAACCAGAATGGGCGCTGACAAGGCGGAACTTATCCGCGGCGGTATCACCATGCTCGAACACAGCAAAGCGCTGTTACAACAAGTAGGCATCGATAAAATACGCATTAGCCGCAATGTTGGCGACGGTATCCGCGATATCTTCACCAACAATGGCCCTTTGGGTGGTATTCATGCTGCGGTGAATGACTTGCCAGATGGTGCGGTGGTGATTATACCGGTTGATATGCCGCTATTGCAGTCAGCCGATTTGAATCAACTCATTGAAGTTGGCGCTCAAAGCAATCGACCCGTGTATTTTAGCGATTGTTATCTGCCGTTGTATTTACCCATCAACCAAGAAGTGAAAGATTATTTGCACCAGCAATTGGCTAACGATGGCAATCGACGAATCAAAGGTTTGATTGAGCATTTCTCGGGGAGCGAGATAAGCCCCGACAGCAGTACCAGCCTAGTCAATACCAATACGCCAAGTGAATGGCAACAATTTCAACAACACCTTAATCAACACCCTTAAAGCATAAGTGAGAACAGACATGGGACATAAAGCCGTGGTTGCATTTCAACCTTTAAACATCGCCGTATTAACGGTATCTGATACCCGTGATGAATCAACCGACACCTCGGGCCATAAGTTGGTCGACGGTTTAAAAACCGCCGGCCATATTCTCAGTGATAAAAAAATCGTTATTGATGACCCGTACAAAATCAGGGCGATTGTGTCAACTTGGGTGGCCACCGATGATATTCAGGTGGTTTTGGTCACCGGAGGCACCGGGTTTACCAGTCGTGATTCTACTCCGGAAGCCCTGTTGCCGTTGATGGACAAAATGGTCGACGGTTTTGGCGAGTTATTCCGTCAGGTGTCTTATGAGCAAATCGGCACCTCAACCATTCAATCTCGAGCATTCGCCGGAATGTCTAATCGTACCATTATCTTTGGTATGCCTGGTTCAACCAATGCCTGTCAAACCGCATGGGATGGGGTGATCCGCGAACAGCTTGATGCCAGCCACAGACCGTGTAACTTTGTCGCTCAACTGAAACAGGTTGATCTTGAGCAGTGCACAACACGAGGTTAGCCATGAATAATCAAACCACGACTGATAACAGCAGCCTAACGCACCTCAATAGCAAAGGCGAAGCCAATATGGTGGATGTGACCGAAAAAGCCGTCACCTCTCGCCAAGCGTTGGCAGAAGCATTTATTGAGATGTCACCGCAGACGCTGCAAAAAGTGATGGAAGGTGATCACGCCAAAGGTGATGTGCTGGCGGTGGCCAGAATCGCTGGAATTCAGGCGGCGAAAAAATGCAGTGACCTAATTCCCTTGTGCCATCCGTTGATGTTGACCAAAGTCAAAGTCGAGTTTGAAGCACAACCCGAGCAAAACCGGATTCGAATTGTGACTTTGTGCAAATTGGCAGGCCAAACGGGGGTTGAAATGGAAGCCTTAACCGCAGCATCTATTGCG
The DNA here is from genome assembly GCA_047617105.1 of Phenylobacterium sp. Classification (GTDB taxonomy): domain Bacteria; phylum Pseudomonadota; class Gammaproteobacteria; order Enterobacterales; family Alteromonadaceae; genus JABSOG01. Next base: position 4,737 of record JBLGCB010000122.1, read on the forward strand.
GCATTAACCTTGTTTGATATGTGTAAAGCGGTTGATAAAGCGATGGTGATCAGCGGTATCAAGGTATTGGAAAAACAAGGCGGCAAAAGCGGCGACTGGCAACGGAGTTAATCAGATGATAAAAGTATTATTTTTCGCTCATTTAAAAGAAACTCTCGATTGCGACACCCTCGAAGTATCAGCCGACGAGGTGGCCACCATCAGCCAATTGCGCCATAACTTAAGCGAAAAAGGCGATGTGTGGGCTAACAACTTGGCCGCAGGTAAAACGCTGGCGGCGGTGAATCAGGCGATGGCCAATGAAGATACAGCGATTAAAGCCGGCGATGAAGTGGCATTTTTTCCACCAGTGACTGGAGGTTAACAATGACCAAACCTTTTATCGCCGTACAAAACCATGATTTCAGCCTCAATGATGAATATCAAGCGCTCAGCAAAGACAATGTCAAAGACGGTGCAGTGGTCACGTTTGTTGGTTTGGTGCGAGACTTTAACGAGGGCAGTAACGTCAATGGTTTGTTTTTAGAGCATTATCCGGGTATGACTGAAAAGTGTCTCGGCGATATTTGTGCCCAAGCCAATCAACGTTGGGCTTTGGGACGTATTCGGGTGATCCACCGGATTGGTCAGTTAGATTTGGGCGAGCAAATTGTATTTGTAGGGGTGACCAGCGGGCACCGTCAATCGGCTTTCGCCGCCTGTGAGTTTATTATGGATTACCTTAAAACCCAGGCACCGTTTTGGAAGAAAGAAAGCACCACCGAGGGTGAGCGCTGGATTGAGGCGAAAACGGCTGATCAGCAAAAGGCTAAGCAATGGTAAGGTGGCTGATTGGTTATTTGTTGTTGCTTTGTGGTGGTGCGAGTTGCGCTATTAACGCCGCGCCTTTAAAGGTCGCCGTTGCCGCTAACTTTAAGCCAGTTCTCAAACAGTTGACACCACTCTTTGTCAGTCAACATAACATCAAACTCAGTGTGTCCTCAGCTTCGACCGGTATTTTATATGCTCAGATACGCCATGGCGCACCGTTTGATGTTTTTCTATCGGCTGATGCCAAACGTCCTGAGCTGTTGGTGAAAGAAAATCTCACCTTGAGTCAGACACCAAAGACTTATGCTATCGGTCAACTGGTATTGTGGCATAGAGACTCGGGGTTACTTGAGACAGCAGTACCTGATGAAAAGCTGCTGAGAAGTTGGACAGGAAAAATTGCCCTAGCCAATGCTAAAACCGCGCCTTATGGGCTGGCGGCGAAATCGGTGTTGCAACATTTGGCGTTATGGCAGGACAAACAATCACAACTGGTGACCGGCAGTAATATCGCTCAAACTCAGCAGTTTATGGTGTCGGGTAATGTCGAACTGGGTTTTGTTGGGCTAAGCCAAGTTAAGGGCCAGATTAAAGGCCAAATTAAAGGTCAGGTTAAAGGCCAAGTTAATCAATACTGGCATTTGCCCACCGCTTGGTATCCGCCACTGAATCAGCAGGTGGTGATCCTTAAGCGTTCGAAGCAACAGGCCCACGCAAAAACCTTTGTAAACTGGCTGCTGTCCGCTAAGATACAGCAACATATTATTCAGGCGGGTTTTACCTCGGCGCGCTAAGCCTGATTTAATCCATTTAGCAGGAGAAACCGTGCTCTCAGCCATCGATCAGCAAGCACTTTGGGTCACCATCAAACTGGCCACGGCGACCACAGTAATTCTATTACTGCTTGGTACACCACTGGCCTGGTGGCTGGCTAAGTTCAAAGGCCGACTCAAACCGCTTATCGAAGCCTTGATTGCTTTGCCCCTGATCTTGCCGCCCACGGTGCTGGGGTTTTATCTGCTGATCGCCTTTTCACCGCAAAACCTTCCAGGCCAGTGGTTTGCTTCATTGACCTCGCAATCGCTGGCATTCAGTTTTTATGGTATTTTAATCGGCTCGGTGATTTACTCCTTGCCGTTTGTGGTGCAACCGCTGCAAAATGCCTTCAGCCAACTGGGGACTGAGTTTGAAGAAGCCGCCGCTGTGCTTGGGGCTGGGCCGTTAGACCGTTTCTTTAACCTAGTGTTACCACTGACGCAAAAAAGCTTTATCACCGCCGCCACGCTTGGTTTTGCCCATACGGTGGGTGAGTTTGGCGTGGTGCTGATGATAGGTGGCAATATCCCTGGCGAAACACAAGTTTTGTCGATTGCCTTGTTTGATCATGTTGAAGCGTTGGAATATAGCGAAGCGCATACGTTGGCATTGGGTTTGGTGGTTTTTTCGGTGATCACATTGACGTTGATTAACAGCATCAACCGCAAGGGAGGTAGTCGTGTTATCGGTTGAAGTGAAGGATAAGTCTGACTCACCAACCCCACTGGATTTGGCCGTTGATATCCCGCTTGATCAAGGGATCGTCGGTATCATGGGCCCTTCGGGCTGCGGTAAAACCACCTTATTACGCTTACTGGCCGGACTAGAAAAACGTTACAGTGGTGACATTAAACTGCATGACCAAGTGTTATGGTCTAGCGTATCAGGTATTGATTACGTGGCTGAAAAACGCCATATCGGCTTGGTGTTCCAGGATGCGCGCTTATTTACTCACCTCAGTGTCGCAGGCAATTTGGCATTTGCGCTTAAGCGGGCGCAGTCGCCCTTATTCACCATCGATCAGGTAGTGCAATGGTTTGGCCTGAGTGAACTACTGGATGGGGCGGTGGGCACCTTATCTGGTGGAGAAAAACAGCGCGTCGCAGTGGCCAGAGCGGTGATCCACTCGCCCAAGCTATTGCTACTCGATGAACCTTTTGTCGCGCTGGATGCTGCCAATCGATTAGTATTGCTTAACAGCTTAAAACAGCTTTATCAGCAAACCCGGTTGCCGATGATTTTTGTCTCTCATGATCTTAGCGATATTCGTCAATTGTGCCGTCAGCTGTTATTAATGCGCGAAGGCAAAATATACCAACAGGGTGAAACCTTTCATTTATTAAATCAACTTGAAACGGGCTTGTCATTGGCGCAACCTGTGGCGGCGACCTTGAGTTGTCGATTGGCCCAAAAGGTGGCTAAGCAGCCGTTAAGTGGCTTATGGCTGGGTGAACAACAACTGCTGGTCAATCATCCGCTTCAAGCTCAGGGCGAAGATTGCTTGGTCAATTGTCTAATTAATGCCACAGATGTCAGTATCAGCCTCTCGCCAGTCACCGATTGCAGTATTGCCAATTGTTTAAAAACGTTGGTAACAAAAATCACCTGGCTGGATCAATATAATGCCGCGGTGACCTTAGTATTGGCGGATCAGGTGTTATACGCGCAAATCACCGGATACTCAGTACAACGACTGGGTTTGCAGCCCAATATGACGGTTTATGCATTGTTTAAAGCATCTGCGGTAACGGTGTTGGCAACCTAAAACAGAATGAAACAACAGGAGAAAATAATAGGCACTCGTTATTGACATGATGTAAAAGGGCTGTATACTCGCTTTCACAGTAACAAAGGGACGCTGTAGCGAAAAGGCATTCTTCACTTTTAATGTTTATTAATGATGAGGAAAACAAGTGTTTAAAAAATTGAAAATCAGTATGCTGATGTTTATCGGATTACTGTTAAGTTCGATGACTAGCGTCGCAAAGTCATCAGATTCACCAGATGTAGTGTTGCTGTGTAATAAATGCAGCAGTGTCATTATGGAGCAAGTCGCTTTACAGGCAAGAACTTGGTCCAGTATCGTGCATGTGGTGGATTTTACCACTGGCGAAAGTCAATCGTTTGATGTTGATCATGATCTCTCCTCACATACTGCCAAACCTGTAACAACCCCGAAAGATATTACCACTGGTACTATCGAAGTAAAAAAGTTTATTGAGCAAATGATTAATCATGGTGGTGCATATGATGCAACAGAGAATATGCTTACTCGACAGTTATCAATACCTGCGGATGTTGCGGCTACGTCCACAGATGTACTCAGCGATGCAATGAGTATAAAGATTGGAAAATATATCGGAACACAGCTAAAGCCGACCAATTGGGAACTTTTTGCAACCAAATGGAAACCTATTATTCAAGAGTTGTTTTTTAAAGTCGAAACCCGTTATGTCGATGGCTCTACGGTGCCATTCATGTTGAATCCAAGAATACCACTTTAACCTATTCTACCCCAGACACCTATCCACAAAAAATCCATAAAAGCGCCCGGTGCAAACAACGAGCGATAGCGAGGAGGCTTGCATCGGGCGATTTTATTTATTAACGACTAAACAAGGTGTCAATGTCGTGACTATTGTCAACCGCACCACACCTATAGCTGGATTTTCGGCAATTGGCACCCGCAATACGACTGCCAGTAGCAATGCCTTGGTAGTTTTCGTTTTGCTTGATTTTGGTGTAGGTGATATCGAGTTTTTTATCAAAACTTAACTTTTTGGCAGTGATACCAATCACTTCAATATCGTTTTGCAAACTGGCAATTTGCTGGTAAAGCGCTGGGCTTGAAGCTGATTTTGAGCTCGCTTTGCTTTGTTTTAACAAGGCAGTAAAGCGTTGCTGGCTATCTTTATACCCTGACCTACTTAAATAATTGAAATATTTCGCCGCCTGATAACTGTCTTGTGCGACCCCTTCACCATACTCATACATTTGCGCCAGTAAATAAGCCGAAGGTTTGTGGTGACCGAGTGCGGCGATTTCGAGCAGCTTTATTTCTTTATCGTTTTCGGTGCTCTCAAGATTAAGGGTTTGACGGGCTTTAGCATAAAGTGCTGGGCCATAGTTGTGCTTAACCGCGGTATTGACCAAGCTGTCTGCACGCGCGGTATCTTGTTCAACACCGACCCCTTGGCGGTATAAGTCTGCCAGTATATAACCTGCGGCAATAGAACCGTTGATCCTCGCTTTATTGAGGTATCTTACCGCCATCGTCAAGTCCGATGCCAGTCCGTCACCCGTTAAATAGGCATTGGCGACCAGTAGCTGGGCTTTAGGATTACCATAGCGGGCGTATTTGCGTAATCTTTTAAATTGTTGCTGGCAATGTTCACTAATGCATTGTTTGTCATCCAGTGCTGGTGTTGCTGACGCTGATTCAATGGCTGATTCAATGGCTGAGGCGGGAAAGGTAAGAGATGCCGCAAACAGCCCAGCAAGTGCTAATGTAGAGGGTACGGTGGCTTTAAGTTTCAGGGGTAAAAAACGATGGTTCATAGATGGTATTCCTTGGTTATTGCTTCATTATTGATGTCGAGAATTTACTCTAAAGCAAAATGGCATAAATCGCAACGCTTGTTAGGCGGTTGATTGGAGAGGTGGGACCGGCGTCTCGCCGGGAATCTATGGGACAAGTCCAATGTTGATTTTGTGTCTGTGCCTTCGCGGCACAGAGGCTCCGCTGTGACGACAGCCCGGTGTGACGACAGCCCGGTGTGACGACAGCCCGGTGTGACGACAGCCCGGTGTGACGACAGCCCGGTGTGGCCGCTCCCACTAACCCCAGTTTACATATGAGTTACAGGTGAGTTACATGCGGGTTTAAATCTGAGTTGAGCTTATCTGTAATTTCAACTACATTTTAAACAGTGGGTTATTTATTGTTTGAGGCTGTATTGCGAATTATCGTACGCTGGGTTGTTGTTGGGTTGGTGTGTTTGTACGCACTTGGTGCGTTGGCAGAATCGCCAGGGATGGACAGTGCGCGGACCAATGTTATTCAAGCGGGTATGGTGAATGGGTTTACAACTTATACCACCTGGCCTAATCCGGATACCACTGACCCTTTTGTTATCGGAGTCATGGGGGCCCAAAATCTGTTTATACCGGCCTTACAACGCTTCTTCGCTAAAAAACCCGTTTTCCCTCATCGCCAGATTGATATCCGTGAAGTGACCCTTAAGGAAGTGACTGATTGTCATTTACTGGTGATCTTCGGCCAAGCCAATGAACAGGGTGATGCCATTCTGGCCAAAGTGGCCTCTCTACCGATATTAACCATCTCTGATCAAGCGCATTTCGCCGAATCAGGCGGTCACGTTAATTTTTACCATGAAAACAACAAACTGCGTTTTGCGATTAACTGGAAAACCACCCACCACTCCAATCTCAAAATCAGTTCGCGGCTGTTAAGGTTAGCTAGGGTAATAGGCAAACCCAAATGAATAGGCTTCGTCATTGAGGACAGATAAACGTTATAGCGGTACCGCTGATAGAATCGTCTTTTTTTGATTAATAAACCATCTATTGTGGGATTTTAACGGAGCAAACCACATTCGACCAATAAAAATAGCCCGATGTGGGCTTCAATGCTCGCATTTTCTCGGATTATCGGCTTTAATTATAAAATCAGCTATTAACAAACATTCATAGTACAATCGTGTGGAAAACACGTTAGGAGAAATAATTATGGCTTTAATGACGGTGGCACAGGTGGCCGAGTTTTTAGGCGTGAAAGAAATCAGAGTCGAAAGACTTGAGCGAGAAAGTTTGCTAGTCAGCAAAGAAAAGGCTGACGATGGTACAGCGCTTTTTGATGAAGGTGATGTTCAACGTTATAAAGATTTAGCGGCTCGACTCGGGGGCATATAAACCAACCGTAGATTGGGCTGGCGTAGCAGCCCAAAGCGAGACTACAATCATGATGGGTTTCGTTTGGGCTCTACTACATCCTACGTAAAAAGTTAATCTTGGCTGTGCGCCTCATACCACTTTTTATACCACAACCGACAAATCACACGATAGACCATTTTCATCAACGTTAGTTTTTCACTTACCTGCGATTCGGTTAATGCAAAATCTTGCTGTGCCAAATAAGCCGATACAAATAGCTTCTCTTGCTGTTCATTCAGCTGATGATCCACCATTAATCCAGCCAAATCAAAAAACACATCGCCGTAAGCGGCAAATTCCCAGTCAATAATGCATTGTTCTTTTTCTGCTGGGCAGGTTGTGGCACGGCAAATAATATTGTCAGGATTCAAATCACAATGACACAATCCCAGCGTGGCTGGTAGCTCAGCCAATCGGTTTAATGCTGCCATGGCCTCATTGGCCAACAGTTGCTCATCAGCGGTTAAATGAAGCTGTTGCTGGTAACCTTCAATTTGTTGCTGCAATTGCAATTCGGGCAGCTTAAGCCCTAGTGCTATTTTCGTTTGCTGGTGAATACTGGCCAGCTGGTGGGCAAAGTGAGCTAATGATTCATCAGCCCAGTGGTTAGCTGGAATATGGGTACCATCGATGTATTCGATGACATGAATGCCTGCTGAGGCCAATAATACTCGGGGTGCCAGTCCCAAGGTGGCGATAGCAGCTTGTACTTTGAGTTCTTCAGGGTCAGACGAGGTATTGGTATTTAACGGCAAACGTACGATAACGATGTTATCCATCAGCTCAACCCGGTATACCTGATGATTAAAACCAGCCGGTAACGCAGTGATGGCTTCAATGGTTTTATCATTAAACCAGCGATGTTGCTTAAGCTTTTGGGGGGTTAGCTTTTCGAGGCTTAGCTTTTGCTGGGAATGGATTGGCAATCAGCACCTCCACTATTACCATCACTATTATTCCCGCTTAACACCTCCTGACGCCATTGCAGATAACCCCATGCGGCCATCAGGGTATACAGGCTGAATAATATCGTGGTGGGGTAATAACCTTTGTTGATATAAAGATAAATCGATACGGCATCAATGACCACCCACCAGAGCCAGTTTTCGAGTACTTTGCGGGCAATCAGCCAAGTGGCGACGACGCTGAAACAAGTGGTTATGCTATCAAGATAGGCAAAGTCGGCGTGGGTGTAATTGTCCATCAGATAACCCAGTGCCAGTGAAATGGCCAAGGTGATCACAATCATCCAGCCATGCTTTAGCGGCGATAAAGTTTGGATGGGCAACACTTCTTTCGCCGTCGTCTCCATGTGAGGTTTATTAGATCCTTGATGCCAGCTATACCAACCATAAAATGCCATGGCCATATAAAACACATTCAGCAATGAGTCCATCAACAGCGCACCGTTGTAAAATAACACGGTGTAAATCAAGGTGCTGAAAAAAGCCGCAGGCCAGCACCATAAACTTTGTTTCATCGCCAGCAATAGATACGCCAGTGACAAGGCCACGGCGACATATTCCCAGTGTGACATGGCGACAAAGCCGTTGGTGGCCTGCTGGATAAAGTCAATCATCGCAATTACAAATCCGCCGGGGTGGCGGGGTCGAGGTCGGCATTAATGTATTTGCAGACAAAAATCATTTTGCCAAACTTTTCAAACGAGGTTTTGATTTCCTGGTTTAATACCGCCATCAAGATATCGTAATCGCCAAATACCTGAGTACTCATGGTATTGGTCAGCACCCGGATATCAGGGTGTTGATTAAGCCTGTCGATAAAGTCTTTGATCGGCAACAGATATTGTTGGTCTAACGGATATTTGCTGATTTCTACAGATAGTTTCATTGTTATGCCTGTTGGTTAAAAAATGGTTTTGACCATATAACGAATTTTAGGGTAACAAACCGAGGACCATTCAAAATACTTTTTCTTCCTCTGCGTTGCCTCTGTGTGCTCTGTGACTCAGTGGTAGTCGCAAGGAACGAAGCCGCTTGTTACCCAGTCTGCTTTGTACTTAAAAATGATAACGCATGGTGGCGCCAAAGCGGGCAGGTTCGCCCATCTGGGTATAAGTATGGCTTTCATAACCATCGCGAGGGTCGTTACCAAACTTGAATCCCCTGACGGCGTAATCTTTACCCAGTATATTGCGACCCCACACGGTGATATCCCAATCGTCGGCTTGATAGCCCAGTGACAGATTCAGCAGATTGAATTTTTTCGATTGAGCATTGTGACTCATTGAGAAGTAAAACTCATCTTTACCCTCGGCGCTGACATGGATAAACCAGTTTTGGTTGAAGTCGTATTGCAGACCTAGGTTGTATTGATACTGCGGGGCATGGGCTTGTTCGCGGCCATCCATATTGGTGCCATCTTGAGCCACAAAGTTTTCGACCTCGGTTTTTAACCAACCGACGCTGGCAAATAATTCTGTTGCTTCATTGGCCTGATACGTCAGTTCGGTTTCAAAACCAAAATTGTTGCCGCTGGCGGCATTTTCTATGTAACCAACAAAAATTGGCGCATCATCGCCACCTGTTGCTTGTTCTGTGACATTGCCTTTGAGCTGCATTTTATCGCGGTCGCTGTAAAACGCGGCGAATCTTAGCATCAGCTTGCCATCGTCTGAACTGCCTTTAACACCCAGTTCGATATTTTGCAGGGTTTCCGGTTCAAATGCGGTGCGTTGTTGTAAAAAATCAGCGGTGGTATCGGTGCCGTCGAGCAGCGCTTTGGCGATGGCTTCACCATTGACACCACCGGCTTTATAACCCCGTGACAACGAGGTATAAAACAGGGTGTTATCGCTGGCTTGATAAGACAGGCTGAGTTTTCCGCCCCACATCACATCTTTGATGTCTTGGCCAGTGGCAGCGCTATTGTTGGTTAGGCTGGCTAGGCTATCACGGTATTCGGCGCTGTGTTCTTCGACGCGCAGACCGGTGGTCAAGGTGGTTTTGTCATTTAGCGCGACCTCAAACTGACCATAAACAGCGATATTGTCGGTATCGAACTGGCTGCTAAAAATCGGGGTAAAACCATAAGTTGCCCGACGCTCAAGCGCAACGTCTTTTTGTTGGCGATAAACGCCGAAAGTCCACTGATGTTCGCTGTGTTCTTTGCTATTAAAGCGCACATCAAGGGTATTGTTTTGGTGCTCGCGAAAGTAGTGATCAAATGAGCTGTATTCCCACGGGTGAAAACCGGTATAGGTCCAGTCTTCGTCATAACCATAAGCTAGGTCGGAATTATTGTGGCTGATGTTAAAGGTCATATCAGCTTGGGTAAATCCGCTGTATTGACCGTTAAGCGCAAAAGCGCGGGTTCTTTGGCGGTCAAAACCGGGTTGGTCTGACAGGGTGTCGCGGTTACTGTCCAGTGAAAAGCTATCATAGCCGTTATCAAGGTCAAAATAGTGGCTGGCCAAATCTAACTGCCAGTCTTCACTGGCCAACCAGCGTAAATTTAGACGGCCACCCAATTCGTCGGTGCCGTTGCTATCGTCGCGGTTTAAATGACGGTTTTCGATAAAACCGTCGCTTTTAAGTTTTTGTACTGCGGCACGATAAAATAGAGTTTCGCTGATTTGGCTACCGTGCGCCGCTGCAATTTGGCTTGAATTATAGTTGCCGTAAGAGGCCTGTACTTTGCCACTTTGTTCGCCGTCGGCTTCGTGGCCTTGCAGGTTAATCATACCGGCCATGGCATTGGCACCAAAGCGGGTGCCTTGGGGGCCACGGAAGATTTCAACTTGGTCGATATCAAACAAAGTGGCGATGGTGCCGATACCGCTGTAATCAATTCCATCGATGGTGATACCGACAGAAGGGTTCACAGAGTCAACAAACTGGCTGCGTTCGCCGATGCCACGGATCTGAAAAAAACGGGCGCGAGAAGCACCGGAAGAAAAGTTAATATTGGCCGACACATTGAGTATATCTTCAAGATGCTGGGCATTACGCTGTTGCATTATCGACTCGGTGATCACCGCGACGCTGGCCGGGGTTTTTTGCAGATTTTGACGGACAAAATCGCCTTTAACCGTGATCACTTCAAGTGGCTCAGATCTATTGGCTGAGTTGTTGGCTTCTTCGGCGAATGCGGGTGTCAAGCTGGCGATAATCGCGCTGGCTAACAAGGATAACTTAGCTAGTGCCTGTCCAGAAACGAAGTTTCTAGGCGCTAGATAATGTGGGTCATGGATGACCCTACTTTTCAACTTGTTGAAAAGTAAGCGAAATTCCACTTGCTTGAATGTAGCTTGCTCCAGAAATCTC
>JBLGCB010000123.1:0-15467 GCA_047617105.1 Phenylobacterium sp.
TATTGATGTAACTTTTGTCATTAGTTAGGCTGGTTTTCGAGCCGTTAGGGTGTAGTACCCGGCACCGCCATTGTAGATAAATTGGGCCAGGCGGCTGGCAATACCATGGTGCCAATCGGTTTGTTGTTGGCTCATTTGAGCTTGCATTAGGGCGGCGAGTTGCGGCTCTGGTGAGGTGAGCTTGGCTTCAATGGCGTGGATGGTTTCGAGTAACTGTGCCGATGTATCGGTGAACCTGAGCTGACGAAAGCCGCCGTATTCGATCAGTTGTCGGCTTCGTTTGCTATTGAGGGCACCACCGATACATAACCACTGACTGAGCCGGTCATGCAGCTCTGGCGGCATGGGGATATTTAAATAGACATCAGAGATGGCGATAAAACCTCGGGGTTTCAGTACCCGATAAATTTCGGTTAGGGCTTTTTCTCGGTTATTAAAAGTGCTTAGGGCACATTCGCATAACACCACATCGAAACTTTCATTGCTAAAGGGCAGTGCCGTGGCATCGCCTTGGAGAATATGGATTTTATTATGGTCGATGGTGGCTTTGGCTTGTTTTAAATTGTCGACCCCCTGATCGACAGCAAAGGTGGTGGCACCAAAATTATCGGCCAGGTAGTGAGCCGAGGTACATTTGCCCGCAGCCACGTCAAGTACCTTACTCTGACGGTTAATCAGGGTTTGCAGCGCCAGTTGATGAGTCAGCGCCAAGCCGCCAGGGTGAAAACTCTCACCGAGCAGCAGTTGAGTAATGGGCAGCTGATAAAAATCGACACAACAACTTGATAACATTACAGGGCACTCTTATTAATTGACCAATCGTACTCTATGTAGTCTAGCTGTAAAGCATCACAACTGGCCAATTTGTTTTGTAGCTGGGGGGCGGCAAAGCCAGTGATATATTGGATTAGTGACTCGCTTTTACTATTTTTGTTTTCTCCGGCAGCCCCAGCGGTTAATTCACTTTGACGGATAAAGTCATCTTTGTACCAATCAAATATTTTCGATATGCTGATGGTATTGCAATCGGGGTCTACGACGACGTTATCTGGGTTATTGATAAAGTCGATGGCCGCCTGTTGCAAGAAGGGTTCAAGTTCAACCCCGACGGGTAACTGCGGGCGCATGGGCGGACAAGAAGTGCTGGCACAATTGAGCACAAAATGCAGCCTAGGATCAGCTTTGGCATGAACCATTTTTTGTTGTTCAAGCTGATAAAGGTTATAGGGTTTGCCACCGATAATAAATTTCTGATTATAGAAAAAACCAAATCCCTTAATGATTTCAAAAGGCGCTTTGAGATTGGTAACCGACTCCAGCGGCCAGTTGGCCAAGATACTGTGGATCACCAGCGCATTGTAGCTATAAATCCAATAGGCGAGGGTATGTTGTTCGCTGGCAAAACGTTGCGGGTGGCTGTCAGGGCTAAATTGCGCTACAGCGGCCAGATAACGGCTCAAATTAAGCTCGCCATTAGGGCTGTCTTTCCATGCCTGATAACCGACATTGCCCTGTTCATCGACAAATCGTTGTAACAGCTTTTCGAACGCCTGGTGAGAAAAACCTGTCGCTGGAAAATCCTCAGGCAGCGGCGCATCAATGGTATAGAGGCGACTGGCGGTATTAAATTTCCATAGCCCAGCCAATATAAGGAGGATAACGACGATAATCAGTAAAATTTTCATGACAGATTGGTCACTTTGATTTGCTTCGACTCATCGGGCACCACCGAGATGGCACCGCCCATGGCCTCGCGTTTTTGGCGGATGGGGTTTAATACCTCTTGTTCGAGGTTATCTCGATAAAACATATTAAAGGTATCAAAAGGGATCATCCGTTTACCGTCGGGGTGGGCGATATGAACGCAACTTTTGCGAATACTGCGCAGGTCAAAAGAATAAGCATCGATAAATTCCATGATCACAATACGAAAAATATTGTTATAACTGAGCGTGGTAAAGTCAATCGGGGTTTGTGCTTTTTTGGCTGTTGGATTGGCATCGCTGCCAAGTAGCTCACCAATGGCTTGTGGCTGGCTCTGTGGATTGTGATGGGTCGAAAAAGCTTTGAAGATATGTTGTTGAATACCCGCTTCTTTTTCGAAGTTAATGGTATTGGCGCTATTTTGAATCAGCACCTGAGGGTCAATCAGACTGGTCAGGGCAATAAACTGGTCGGGCAGTTTGAGTGCATATGCCATGGCAATGGTATCGGCGTGGCAGGGCACCGGGATAATGTCTTCTGGGATAAATAGGTCACTTTGTTGGAGAATATTGCGGCGAACCTCGGTTAAAGTGAGGCGATCACGTTCTGGTTGGTAGCCATCTTGGTAATTGTCGAGCCGCCCGGCGACTTGCACCGGTTGAAAGGTAATGCCCCGAACACAAGGTTGTTTTACCGCAAAGTCGATGATTTCGCCGAGTTGCTGGTCATTGACACCACGACGAATGGTGACCACCAAAGTAGTGGCAATATTGAGCCGATTGAGTCGTTCGATGGCTTTTTCATGCACCCGTTTTAGTGGGCTGGCCCGTAAGACTTCGATGCTTTCATTGTGTAGAGAGTCAAATTGCAAATATACTTCAAGACCGCCACCATAGCTGGCCAACCGTTGGGCAAACTCTTCATCTTGGGCGATTTTAAGGCCATTGGTATTGATCAACAAATGTTTGATAGGGCGTTTTCTGGCTTCATCAATAATGGCGAAAAACTCCGGGTGTATGGTGGGTTCACCGCCGGAGATTTGAATGATATTGGGTTCGCCTTCGTTTTTAACCGCCAAGTCGAGCATGGCGATGATTTGCGCCATGCTGCGGTGGGTTTGACGTTTAGGCGAGCTATTGGCATAACAGGTCGGGCAGGTTAAATTACATTGGTCAGTGACTTCAATCAGCACAGTGCAGGCATGTTGTTCGTGGTCAGGACAGATGCCGCAGTCGTAAGGGCAGCCCCATTTGACCGGGGTATTGTAACAAAGGCTTTGCTCTGGGGTTTTGATAAAGACTTCTCGGCTGCGGCGATAATAGTCGATATCATCGGCGAGCATCACTTGTTCAGCACCGTGCTGCGGGCAGCGTTTAAGCATCCACACGGCACCGTCCATAAAGACAATCTTACCATCCACCCGTTCGAGGCATTGGGAGCAAATTGATGTCGCAGTGTCGTAATAAATGTAGGGTCTTTGCTTTGTCATTATTTAGGCCATGGGTTGCGGTGCAGGTTATGGGTGTTGCTTTGCGACGGGGAGAAAGTATGTAGTTACTATAGACTATTTGGGGGAGGGGGTGAGGCTTTGTTATGAATTGAGCAGGTTATCCTAGTTTTTGTTTGTCTTGCACTTGTTTATCACAATATGCCAGGCTATATTATATGGATGTAGTATGACTTAAGTAAATAAAACCAAATGTTACAAGGGTATTTAGACATTGATGCATTGAGATTAGATTTTATTTATGATAAAGGGAACGATTAAGATGAGCAGTAAGATCAGTCCACATGACAAGTTTTTTCGTTCTGCTATGCAAAATTTGCCTGTGGCTCTAGAATTTTTCCAACATTACTTACCAGCCCCGCTATGTAAGGGGTTGAATCTGGATACCATTAAGCTTCAAAATAGCACCTATATAGATAAGGATTTGCGAGAGACCGTCAGCGATCTGGTATGCTTTTTGTTGGTAATATTGTCGACATTAAACAATTTGTTCAAGGGATTGCAAAATTACCTGAATCAATACGAGGTGAAGCCATGACAGCAGCAGAACAACTACGAGCCTTGGGCCGTGAAGAGGGCCGAGAAGAAGGCCTAGAAGAAGGTACTGTAAAAGTTGCCATTAACTCATTAAAAGAAGGTATTGAGCCGAGGTTTGTCGCACGTATCACCGGGCTTGAATTAGCGGTAATTCTTAAGCTGAAAGCTCGGTTGGAATCACAAGAGTAAACAGTTGTTTCGCTATTAAGTATTAAATATAGGTATAAGTGGTGGGAGCAGGAGATGCAAAGGATAACCCAAAAACCACTCCCATGCTGCAAAGCAATTTTGCAGCATGGGGAGATAGCGGGGTCTTTACAGTAGAGTGAAGATAGTGCTCAGGTATTAGTTAGTGCCCGTCTTGAAACGAAGTTTCAGGGCGCTAGCTATACGGTACATGGATGTGCCGTCTTTTTAACTTGTTGAAAAGTAAACGAAGTTCCACTTGCTTGAACGCAGTTTCCTCCAGAAACCTCACATGGATGTGAGTTCTGGACGATAACTAGTTATACAAATACGGCTTAATACGGTCAGCAATGCGAGATTTGTAACGACGGCTGACTTTCAACGACTGGCCGTTATCAAGCAGTACTACCACATCGCCGTTATTGTCATTGGTAACATGGCTGATTTTGTTTTTATTGACCATATTCGAACGGTGAATACGGATAAACTGTTCAGGGTCAAGTTCGCCTTCGAGTTGCTTCATGGTTTTTCTTACCACATGGGTTTTACCATTAATGCAGTTAAAACACATATAATCGCCAGCAGCTTCAATAGAATGGATCATCTGGTTAGACAAACGCAAAGTTTCAGCCCCAGTGCGGATCATAATGCCATCACTATAATGGTCTTCTTCAAGAATTTCTGGTGGCGTAAACTGACCACTCATTAATGAAAAATGTCTTTCAAAATATGAAGGTGCGCGTTGTGCTGTGCTTTGATGAGTTGCTACTGATTTCATTATGTATCCCGCCTTATGTGTTTTGCTCGAACGTTTTGTTCATCCCAACCTGTTGTTGATAGTCAGATGCCGTTCGCTTTCAGTGGGTTAATAATGCCAGCCTACAAGCGACTAAAATAGGCATCAAAATGTAAAAAGCAACAGCTTCGTTTTACAAAACTTTTACACTGGCATAGACTGGCCATTCCATAACTTATTTTATTCGGTGATCTTTGTTGAAAATACTAATAATAACAAATGCTTGCATTATTCGGCTGGTGATTTTATCGACGGTTTGTATACTATCGGCTTGCGTTAGCAGTGGGGGACATACGGCTAAAAAAGATCATTCTAGGCAAAATAATGGGCTAAAAAACAGCGAAAAAACAGTGAATATTGTAATGAATACCACATTGGGTGCGATTGAAATCGAGTTGTATCAGGATAAAGCGCCAATCAGTGTGACCAATTGTTATTGCAGCCGGTCAAAATTGTTAAGGTTGAGCGTCAATAGTCTCACGAATACGAATAGCCAACTCAGCTTGGTTATAAGGTTTGCCTATAAAGGCAAAGCCTTGATGACGGTTATGGCTAGATTGGCTTTTTTCGGTGAACCCAGAAGTTAGCAAGATTTTTAAATCAGGATAGCTGGCCGATGCTTGCTCTGCCAGTTGATAACCATCGATGCCGCCAGGCATCACCACATCACTGAACATTAAAGTGGTTGTTGGCGCGTTGGCCAGTTGTGCCAGTGCTTCGGGGCCAGTGCTGGCGGTTCTGATGTGGTAGCCGAGTCTTTTCAGGTTTTCTTCAACCAACTCCACTAAACCCCGTTCATCATCTACTATTAACAAGGTTTCATTACCACGGGGTAGTTCTGGAGACTGGTGTTGCTGTGATTCAAGTTTTTTTTGCTCGTTGGTGGAGCGCGGTAGATAGAGTCGAAAAGAGGTGCCTAAGCCTAATTCAGAGTAGACCTTAATATAACCCTTAGAGCGTTTGATAAAACCAAACACCATGGCCAGACCCAACCCGGTGCCTTTGCCCGGGGGTTTGGTGGTATAGAAGGGTTCAAAAATCCGCTGTTGCTGCGCTTTTGGGATACCTTCACCGCAATCGGTGATAATGATTTGGACATATTCACCCGGTGTGCAGCCCGGATTTAAGACGCAGTAGTCTTTATCAAGTATGTAATTGCCAGTTTGTAGGGTTAGGTCACCGCCCCCGGGCATCGCATCGCGGGCATTGAGCATCAAGTTAAGCATCGCATCTTGCAAATCACCTGGGTCGATGTCGGTTAACCATAACTGTTGCTCTAGATCGTAACAAAGGTGAATGTGTTCACCCAATGAATTGCTGATCAGCGCATTCATATCGGTAATAACATCGTTAATGTTGACTGTGCTATAACTGGTTGGCTCACGCCTAGCGACCCCAAGTAACTGTTTGGTGAGTTGCGCTGCCCGAGCAACGGCTTTTCCTGCATTAGTGATCTGCCGATTGGCTTTGACTCCCTTGGCTGTGGTGTCGTTGGCCAGACCCATCCCCAGTAGTTCGAGGTTGCCCATGATCACACCGAGAATATTGTTGAAGTCATGGGCAATACCACCAGTTAACTGGCCAATGGCATCGAGTTTTTGAATTCGCCTGATGGTTTGCTCGGCCTGGCGGTGTTGCAGCGCGTTACCCAGCATTTCACCCACCATTCTTAGCACAAAGTGATCGCTCGGTGTCCATTTGCGTATTACCAGTACAGAATCGAAACCAATGAAACCGATAATGCGATCACCCACCACCATGGGTAATACCAGGATGGATTTGACCCCGTGATCTTCAAAATGCGCCAGTTCGAGGCGTGCTTCTACAGGTAAGGTGGTGACATCAGCGATATCAAAGATTTTGAGCTGGGTAATGGTATCGATAAACCAAGGTAATTGTTGATCAAGGTGGACACTTTGGCGTCGCTTCTTAACCTTTGCCACCTTTGGCGTACACCATTCATGAGTATTGCTCATGATTTTGCCGTCGTCGACTAACTCGAAAACATAAGCCCTGTCGACACCACAAAACTCGCCAGTGATGGCTAGGGCTTGTTTTATGCCACGGTTTAATTCATTGATGCCCATGGTCACTAACCCCGACGACACCTCGTTGATCATCTGTTCATATTTGACCCGTTCTTTGAGCGCATCTTCTGCTTGTTTACGCTCGCTGATATCCATCACCACCGAGACAATACTGGTGATTTCGCCATCTGAGCTTTTTATCGGAATATGCCAGTCGAGTAGGTTGAGGCTTTTATTGACATCGGTTGGTGATGGCCAGCTGAATTCGCGCTGTAAAATCGCTTGACCCGAGGCGAGCACCCGCTTTAATTCGGGGACCAGCGTATATTGGGCAGCTGGCAATATATCCGCCAACGGTTTACCAAGGTGGGCACCAATCGATAAGCCATTGAGGTCGGCTAAGGTTTTATTGATTCTGAAATATTTGAATTGCGGGCCTTCGAGGATAGCAATGCCCATGGGCAGGTTGAGAAAAATGGTGTCGAGGTATTTGCTGAGGTTATAACGCTCTTTTTCAATCCGCTTGCTTTTGGTTAGATCTCGTATCACACCCGTGAAAATCCGCTGATTGTCGACCAGCGCATCACTCACCGATAACTCCATCGGAAAAATACGGCCACTTTGATGTTTGCCTTCGAGTTCGCGTAGAGTGCCCATAACCTCACTATCGCCGGTTGCACAATAGTCTTTAAGGTAATTATTGTGCTGGTGGTGATGCGGTTCTGGCATCAAAATATTGATATTTTGACCAAACGCCTCGGCGGCACTATAACCAAACATTTTTTCGGCCGAGAGGTTAAAGGTGTCAATAATGCCGTGTTCGTCAATGGTGATGATGGCGTCAACGGTGGTATTGATGATTGCATCGAGTTTTTCTTTGCTTTTTTTCAGCGCTGTCTCGGCGGCAATACGCTCAGTGATATCCTGCGCAGTGCAAACAATGCCTGATAATAGGCCGTTACTGTCATGGATGGCTGAACTTGAAAATAACATGGGTATCTTTTTGCCATCGCGACTGAGGTAGTTAAGCTGTAATTCTTGGATCCTTTCGATGGTCACTTCGCCAGTGTCATTAAATAGTTTGTTGATGTCTTCTTTGGCGATGATTTTTTTAAAACTCTGGCCATGTAATGTTAATGCTTCATAACCGAGCAAATTTAATGCTGCTTCATTGGCGGTTTCAATTTTGCCGTCGATAGCCAATATCAAAAAGGTATCATGGGTCGCTTGGATGATATTGTGATTAAAATTGGCCGCATACTCTAATGACTCAACCAACACATTGGCCGTGGCCTGAGCGTTTATTTTTTCTTCTACCTGAGCACCGAGTGATTTTGTGCGCTCGGTGATGCGCGTTTGTAGATGTATTGCATGATGCCTGAGCCTAAGTACCGCGAGCAACAAGACCAGCATAAAAACCGCACCAGCAGCGATGATAATGACGTTAAAGCGACTGATCATGCTGTGAATTTGGGTGGTGGCGACAGTCAGTGGAATTTGTACTTCAACTTCAGCGGGTAAATCATCGACATTCGAATCGCTTGTTTGCGCATCAGGGCGGCTGTTATGGCAGCCGACACAACTTTGGTGGCTGATATTCGCAGCCGTATGCAATGCGCTTTGATGCACTAGGCTTTTTTCTAGGTGGGTGGTGCACTGAAGTGCGACTAAACCAACGATAATAAAGGCGATAACCACATACAATACAAAGAATCGATCGGTTTTGGAGAGTTTCATCATGATTGGGTCAAGGGGCTTTGTTGGTTTTTGTAGACTATATAGTAGCACTGAGTGAGCGTTTTACTATCTATGAATGGCTATTAGGGTCAATTAGTCATTGATTTTACCGCTTAAACGATTTTTTTTGTTGCAGTCTGCTTTTTTGGCCATGACACGACAATTGTTAACCGTGCTTTGTTTTGCGCGATAGTCATCGTTAACTAAAACCTCACGATTTGGACATTTATGCTTTAATATCAATGATTAACAAATCAACAATGCGGTTGCCTATCGACCTCTTGAAGCATGAAAAACCACCAGGTGTTAATGTTTAAGTGGCTAATGTTAACAGGAAGATAAAATTAACATCAAAAAACACCTAAAAATATGTTGCATAGTTGTAACCTCTGACGTATTCTACGCTTCGACTTCAGCAAACAAGCGCAAACGAATTGCACTGTTTAGCCACAAAATAATAAAACCTTGGCCTCTGTCGTTATTGCTAAAAATAGTTAAATACAAGCATCAAACAACTAACTCAAATTGAAGGTAAAAAATTACATGAACTCAACTTTAAGCAAAGTATCAATCGCCACTCTTTTAGCCCTGACTACAGGCGCTGCCTCAGCTGCTCTTCCTACTCTAAATACTCCAACCGCTGAAGCGGGCACTCGTTACATTGTTACTTATAAATCTCAAACCAGTGTTGCTGGCAACAACGTTGCTGCTCAAGCCATGATTCACTCAGCTGTACACGCCGCTGGCGGTAAAGTGGTTGTTTCTCTAGATAAATTAGGCGCTGCTGCTTTTGTCGGTAACTCCGCTGCTGTTAAAGCTTTACGTGCTAACCCAGATGTGGCTTTCGTTGAACTTGACGGCCAACGTAACTTATTAAGCCTTTATAATGACGACGCTGGTGACCCAACAGCGACTCAAATCACGCCTTATGCCATTTATCAATCTCAAGCCAATCAATTAAGCCTTAGTGCTGGTTCAATGAAAAAAGTCTGTGTTATCGATTCAGGTATTGCTGGCGGTACTGGTGAAACTGGCGGATTAAACAACGATTTCGAATGGTCTAACATCACCGGTTCTAACGATTCAGGCACAGGCAACTGGAACAACGACGGTGGCCCACACGGTACTCACGTTGCTGGTACTGTCGCTGCTGCTGATAACGGTTTTGGTGTTGTTGGTATGGCCCCAGGTAACCCTTTACACATTGTTAAAGTATTCAACGACGCAGGTTGGGGATACTCTTCAGATTTGGCTAAAGCCGCAAGCGAGTGTGAAACTGCTGGCGCAAGCATCATTACCATGAGTTTGGGTGGTGGTCGTGCTAACCGCGCTGAAGAAAATGCATTCAAATCTTTCACTGCAAGTGGTGGTTTAGTATTAGCAGCTGCTGGTAACGATGGCAACAACGTACGTTCTTACCCTGCTGGTTATGAATCAGTTATGATGATTGGTGCTAACGATGCAGACAACAACATCGCAGATTTCTCACAGTTCCCTGGTTGTAAGACTAAAGGCAAAACTAAAGACGGTTACTGTGTTGAAGTAACGGCTGGTGGTGTTAACACTTTCTCAACTTACCCTTCAGGTGCTGCGACGACTGCTAGCATGACTGCTGATGGTGCAACAGTTGCTTCATCTGGCATGGAAAACTCAGGTTCAGCGTCTGGTTCTACTTACAACATGGGCACTGGTGAAGCAGTTGACACTGGCGCTGCTGGTAAAGTATGTGTTATCGAGCGTGGTGTAATCTCTTTCCATGACAAAGTATTAAACTGTGAAAACAGTGGCGGTATCGCTGCTATCCTTTATAACAACGAACCAGGTATGCTTTATGGTACTTTGGGTGATGTTGCTTCAAACGCGACTTCAATCCCAGCGGTTGGTGCAACTCAAGCAGATGGTCCAGCTTTGTTAGCCGCTTCTACAGCGTCTGTTAGCATTGCAGCGGGCGATTACGGCTTCATGAGTGGTACTTCAATGGCGACTCCTGGTGTTGCTGGTGCAGCGGCTTTGGTTTGGTCTAACCACCCTGGTTGTACTGGAACGCAAATCCGTGATGCATTAAAAGCAACTGCACAAGATGCTGGTGCGGCTGGTAAAGATGTATACTTCGGTTACGGTATCACTAAAGCAAAAGCTGCTAGCGATTACCTTGCTAACACTGGTTGTTAATCAAACGCTGACTTAAGTCAGCTTAGATAAACCTTTTAAAAAAGCCCAGACATTGTCTGGGCTTTTTTTCGACCATGGATGGTCGAATGCAATTGTGAATGGATGCATGGCAATTGTAGATACGTGGATGTATCAATACCTGCGTGCAGGGAGCACAGCGCAGGTATAACCCACCTCCAGTTAACGATGGACTCGGTTACAACGAGCACAGCGCAGGTATAACCCACCTCCAGTTAACGATGGACTCTGTTACAACGAGCACAGCGCAGGTATAACCCACCTCCAGTTAACGATGGACTCTGTTACAACGAGCACAACGCAGGTATAACCAAGCTCCAGTCAACGATAGGGTTTGTTACAACGAGCACAGCGCAGGTATAACCAAGCTCCAGTTAACGATAGGGTTTGTTACAACGAGCACAGCGCAGGTATAACCCACCTCCAGTTAACGATGGACTCTGTTACAACGAGCACAACGCAGGTATAACCAATCTTCATCAAACGTTCCCTTATTGATTTTTATTATCGGAAACAGTTGATGTGAACCAAATGTTACGCTAGAATGGCTCGGAATTTGTACGAAGGATGATGTAAACCACGGGATTAGCCAGTTTTGGCTTTTATGACATCGCAATACTTTTATTATTTTTATCATTTGCTACATAGCCTATTTTATTCATTAAACCCAATCGTAAGCCGCTGGCTTGCTTTGTGGTGGGTTCGTTGACGGCTGTTGACGAAACTGAGTATTACGCACACCTTACAGGAATTGGTTAGTATGAAGTCAGGAATTGTTCGTTCTCTATTGTTGTGCGCACCAGTAATACTGGCCAGCAGCGCAATCACTATAAACACCTCGGCACAGGCATCCACATGGGTGCCGATTAGTTCAAGTCAACATGTCATTTTTATCCCCAAGGCTGGCTTTGCTGACACCAATGGTGTTCAGGTGGATAGTTTTGTTTATGGCAATACCGCTGCTGTCACGCTTAACGATTTTGGTTCAACCTCTGCGGTGTATTACCAGACTCAGCAGTGGAGCAATGGCAGTTTTGCTGCGCCGGGAGCGTGGCAATGTAATAATAAAACCCAACTGACTGCCAATAATGATAGCTTGCAAATAGGCCTTAGCTCGGGTCGTTATAAAGTGACGGCTGTCGCTGTGATGGCACAGGATACTTGTGATTTGGTGGCGTTTGCGGCGGGCAATTTAATCGCCTCAGACCCATACACCAGCAACGAATTTATGGTGATTAACCAGACCGAACTGACCGATAGCAATGCGAGCCTAGCACAAGACAGGGCTTTGATGTCGGTGGGTGGTACTGCTGATGATTTCAATTCGCCTAAGAACACCCCTTCTTCTTATGATCTGTGGCTTAACTGGCTGCAAATTGATGGTGCCGATAGCTATCAATTAACGCTGTTAAAAGACAGCATCAGTTACGATAGCTTTAACAATATCACCAACCCCATTAGTGTGGCCGATTATCAAACGGCTTTGGCCAACGATGGTCACTTCACTATAGCTGATGAATTTTTCCCCGCCGCCATTGTTTCAGAGGGCACCTTTACCCCTTATACCGGACCTGGTAGTTATCGCTTTGCCGTAAGGTATTGCTTTAACCAGTCATGTTCTACAGAAATTGGCTATAGCCAAAGCAAATCGTCATTGGCGGTCAGACCTTTACAAGCAGAATTCTTTTTTACTGATGGACCTATGGTGAGCATGGGGCTTGAGCCTAATCAAGTGAGATTGGATTTTAAAGCAGACAAGCGAACCAATCATTTTGTGGTTTCTGAACAAATGTGCCATGAATCGGCCGGGTCCTATCAGAATAGATTGTGTTCTGAACGCAGTGATTTTAACTTTACCGCACTGTCTGCCCCTCTATCAGCCACTGGTGCTTTGTTAACTGATTATAGAGATGATGGGCGAACATTGTTTTATCGCCATATTTTGCAGCGTGATTTGCCCGGACATTTTCGCTATACACTTGATGGCTGTGCTCAAAGTTGTGAACTGTTAAAAAATCTTAACAGCATCACGGTTTTTCTTAGTCAAAATTCAACGGGACCGTTTGGTCAACTGGATACCTATCAACCTGGTGTACAAGGCAATGTTCATATTAAGGGGTGGGCATCAGATCTTGATGCGCAAGCCATCAATCGGCCGATTAGCGTTCGCTTGATGATCAACGGTTATGCTTCTGCAATTCAATCGGCCCATCTCGTTCATAGCCAGGCAGGTAACAGTTATGGCTTTGATTTTGACCTAGAAGCGATGATTGACGGCATTAATCTGCTGCAAGGTAATGTGTTGGATACCAGACAATCAATGAACATTGAACTAAGCGCTCAGGATTATGGCACGTCAAACTATGTTCGCATTGGCACTATGATGATCACCAAAGCCTATAAAGACAAACCTGTGGCGATGAATGATGCGAAAACCTTGGCTGAGGGCATGGGGGGATATATCAACGTCATCGCCAATGATATTGATAATGATGCGCCGACGTATCTGTTGACGCCAATCATCACTAGCTGGGCAAGTTACGGCTCACTCGCCATCCAAAGTGATAAAACCATTCATTACACCCCTAACAGCGGCTCGACCGCTACCAGTGATACTTTTCAATATCGATTGGAAGACGCACTGGGTCAGCAGTCAGATAATATCGCCGTAGTATCATTAACGTTTGCAGATTTTGCCGCCAATGATGATGTACTCTTTACTGAGGCTTTGGCGGTAGACCAGTCTGTGACCTTAGATGTGACTAGCAATGATGATAACCCGAGCAATGGTATTATCAGCGTGGGTAGTGGCACTGTTTCGACCAGTTATGGTCAGGTATCGGTGGTGAACAATCAGGTGGTTTATACCTTAAAAGACGTGGCGGGTAATGAGAACACGGATACCTTTAGTTATTCCCTGAGTAAAGGCGGTGTGAGCAGCACGGCACTGGCTAGCCTTGGGTTTTGGTCCCCGCAAAACGATTCATTTGGTGTCGAAGCGAATGCCACTACGGTGTTAGATGTGCTAAGCAATGACGTTCTTGGGTCGGCTACTGCGGCTTATCCTGAACCCATGGTACTGCCAACTCATGGTACGGCCCGCAAGGTCTTGGGGACCAATGGCTGGGCTATCGAGTATACGCCAACGCCGAACACAGGTTACGTTGGCCCGGATTCCTTTACTTATCGTTTGGCGACGAGTGACTTCTTCCACAGCACAGCAACGGCAACGGTGACCATTGATGTCAGTGAAACCCCGGATATGCTCAGCAGCGTTTCGGTGGTGAGTAGCTCCAACAATTATACCGTGAGCTGGCCGAGTAATGGCAGCGACGCCTATAAACTGAAAAAGCTATACAGCCGAACCCCATTAGATGTCAACAACCCTGGCAGTGCACAGTGGCAAAGCCTGAACAAACCCGCCGCAGACACTCAATATAGCGAATCGAATGCCACCTGGGGTTACTACTATTTTAGAGCGAGTGCCTGTACCAGCAGCGGTTTATGTTCAGACTGGCGCACCTCAGCGGGTCTTGACTTGGTAACGGATGTGACCAGTGGCTTGGCGGTCACACCAGGTAGTGCGTATAACAGCTTGGATGTGCAATGGGATTTCAATGGCAGTGTCTCTTATGTGCTGCAAAAAATGGTCAATCCAGTGTCGATTCATACCAGTGGTATTCCCGAGAGTGCGTGGCAAGCCGTGAGCGGCAAACCAGCTGGCGATAACTACGACAGCCTGACAGAACTGACCGCGGGTTATTACCATTTCAGGGTGAAATCTTGTGATACCAGCGGTAACAGTTGCGGTAGCTGGCAGACCTCTGGTGAGCATCAGATTATGGCGGTGCCACCGAAGCGGATTATATTTATGCATAGTGATTTATTAGGGTCGCCTGTGGCCGAGAGTGATGAGAATGGAGACCTACACTAATGAGAAATTTTTCCTTGAAAACACGAAACCTTAAAACGGGTATGTTATTTGCTATATTCGGGTCATGTTTGGCGGCGGCGGTGATGACACCTGCTTATGCCGAAGATGAACAAGATGAAAACGCCATTAACCTGAATGTATTAGAAAGAAACCGGGTCACCGCAGATGTTGAACATTTGGGTATCGGGCTGATGGGGGATACGGTAGACCCGTACAGCGGCTCGCTGTCTTTTCGGGTGACGGATGTGTCGATACCGGGCAACTCACAAATTCCAGTGAACCTATCTCGTAGCATCAGTAATCATGGCCTGAATAATGGGGTTTTGGTGGACTGGACCTTGGATATTCCTCGGCTTGAGGGTGATTATGGTATGACTAGCCACTATAACCCTCAAGAAGGGCCTGATTGCCGTTATGATTTTCCGGCCCCAATCATGCGTCGTTCAAAAACGTTTTCCACCGATGAATTTTTCAATGGTTTGAATGTACATGATGGCCAAGGTTACAGTGGTTTGGTGATCACCCCAGCAGATTTGGCGCAGACACCTTACCCATTGCCGGATGGCTACACCCGCCAGACCAAAGACAATTGGTTGCTTAAATGTAGCGATGGCGCTGTGGTTAGTGATGGCGCGGGCAGTGATTATATTGCCCAATCGCCGGCAGGACTGACTTACTCTTTTTCGACCGAAGCGAGAAAGATGTCGAAGGTTGTTCACAAGGGGGCCGGTACGTTTATTGTGACCCAGACGGTCGCTAAAATGGTCGACCGGATTGAAGACCCTTTTGGTAACTGGGCGGTGTTTGGTTATGAAACCATTGACGTCAGTTGGGGCACGGATGTGACCT
>JBLGCB010000124.1:0-15416 GCA_047617105.1 Phenylobacterium sp.
ATACTGCAATTTAGGGTAACAAATCAAAAAATGCTTTTTCTTCCTCTGCGTTGCCTCTGCGCTCTCTGTGGCTCTGTGGTAGTCGCAAAGAACGAAGCCACTTGTTACCCAGTTTGATTGGTGCCGAAAAGTTGTAACTTGTCGCCGCGCACATCCCCCTCCTCATTAAATCTCAGGAAAACATCATGATACTAGAAGTTGCCATGCTCAACGTTAAACCAGGTCAAGAACCCGCGTTTGAAGTCGCTTTTGAGCAGGCCCAGGCCATTATCTCAGCAATGTCGGGATATGTTTCACATCAGTTGCAACGTTGTATCGAAGATCGTAGTAAATATGTTTTATTGGTCAACTGGCAAACGCTTGAAGATCATACCCAAGGATTTCGTGGCAGTGAAGAATATAAACAATGGCAAGCATTGTTACATCACTTTTACGATCCATTCCCAACGGTAGAACATTTCGAATCTATATATTGAGGTATATGAGTGATGAAGTGGTGAAGAAGTCAATCAAGGAGAGTTTTTATGGTCATTTTTTACCGCACTTTTACCTTTAATCAAAGAACACTGACGTATCAGTTTGCTTCTTGCTGCTACCTTCGCAACGGTAAAAAATGACCATACTTTATTATTTTTCATTATTATTCTTTTCGATTTTAACGCTATAGTCGACTATTACCATTTTAATGTTAACGGCTCATTCGTTGTGAACCTTGTTACCATTATGCCTTCGCTCAAGTCTACGTTAAAATTTGTCGTATTAGGCTGGCCTTCACTTCTTGTTCGGGTTGCCTAATCGACAAATCTATCATCGCTCATATTCGATTATGAGCGTTATCAAATACCCGACCAGCTTACGCACAAATCCGACAAACTGCTTTTGAACGCTGATAATTCATTTAAAATCATCGGTTTATTATTTTTGGTCGGATTTGTACGAAAAGCTGTCGGGATTTTACTAGTCGAGTTTCAGCCAACTGCTAGCATCAACTACATCGTATATTTTTAACTCAATGTTAATAATAATCTAACGACGGCAGAGATTGGATTCAGGTATATGAGTGTTGCCAATAAAGACCGTTTACCCTAATAATAGATCGACGAGTGCAGGCATTTATACCAATAGCCAACCATAACCAGAATTTTCAATAGAGGTGATAACATGTTTTTTCCCGGGCTAACCAGGACAAAAAAGGCGACCAGAAACTCGGCGGTACGGGTAACAACGCAATGGGCAAAAAGGCACATGTTGTTACTGGCTCTGTTACTAATGGCGGGTTTGAGTGCCGGTCTTTTTCAAGCACTAAGAAGCATCGTGCCTAGCAGCCAGATTCTCAGTCAAGATAGCCGTTCTTATATTATTAGTGCTAAAGATTATCCGCTGTTACAGCTCAAAATAAAACAAATGGCAGTGACTCCGAGCCATGAACTGGCGCTGATTAATGCCCTTGCGGTTGATTTGAGCGAGCAACAGTTGCTGCGATTAAGCAGTCAAATGGACGTTAATGTCACCGACAACCATCAGGTTGAATTAAGTGGTGGTATGGGCAATGGCAATAAAAAATGGCGTCCTGAATCTGTGGTGCCTGCGGCGATTTCAGCCGATGCGGTGCACTCCGGTGGTAATTATGGCGCTGGCGTGACCATTGCCTTTTTGGATACCGGATTGGATCAACTACCTGGCATCGCCAAAGATTTAAACGGATGGGATAAAGTATGGGGCACTTATGATGCCATTAACAATACTGTCAGTAATCAAGATCACGAAACTAATGGCCATGGTACTCACGTTGCCAGTATTGCGGGCAACAGTGCTGCCGATGGCTCGGGTAAAATCTACGGCGTAGCGCCGAATGCTTTGTTGATGGGCATTAGAGCTTTTGGTGAGCAGGGTCAGGCGACTTATGCCGATGTCATTCGTGGTATCGATTGGGCGGTATTAAATCAAAACCAATACAATATTCGCGTTCTAAATATGTCTTTTAGTGGTCCGGTTCGTTCGAACTACTGGCAAGACCCGCTTAACCAAGCGGTAATGAAAGCTTGGCAAGCCGGTATTGTGGTGGTCGCCTCCGCCAGTAACCAAGGCCCCAACCCGATGACCATCGGTGTGCCGGGCAACTTGCCTTATATTATTACCGTCGGTGCTACCACCGATAATTACACCCCAACGGATACCTTAGACGACAGAATCGCCAGTTTCAGCTCATCAGGTCCTACGGTTGAAGGTTTTGTTAAGCCTGAAATCGTCGCACCCGGTGGTCACTTGTCGGGTTTGATGGCATCTGATTCTTATTTGGCCAACCAACATCCTGATTTTCATGATGGCGGTCGCTATTTTGAAATGTCAGGCACATCACAAGCCACGGCTGTGGTCTCAGGTGTGGTGGCACTGATGCTAAGCAACAATCCGGCATTAACCCCGGATGAAGTGAAGTGTCGTTTGGTAAGCAGCGCACATCCAGCCATGACGGCTGATAATAAACTGGCTTATAGTGTTTTCCAGCAGGGCGCTGGTGTGGTCAATGCCAACGATGCCGTTAATAGCACTGCTAGTGGTTGCGCCAATCAGGGTATGGATATTGCCAAAGACCTAGCCGATATCGAACATTATTATGGCCCGGCGGACATTAATAGTGATGGTGATTTATATGTTAAAGGTTTAGGTGCTGAATATATCTGGGATATCCCGACCGACTTGAAAAGCGATGGTGGTCTTATCTGGGGCACTTCTATTTTTACCAACAGCGGTTATAGCTGGCCGAGCAATGTGTTGACCGATGGCGGTTTGATCTGGGGCACTTCTTTTAATACCTCAGGTGATGTGAGCGTTAATGTAGACTTTGTTTCTAACACTGATTTCTTGTGGCGTGAGAGTCGTATGGTCGACAGTAATTACAGCACCAATACCAGTGCAAGTATCATGAGTACTCAGGGCATTGGCGTGAATAATTGGGTGGAGCAACAATAGCGGCAATGGAATTAACGTTAGTGCATCCCTATGCCTCTGTTGTTATGAGAGGCTGTGGGATGCAAAATCTTGACATTTTTTACCATCAAACCAAAGCATGAGCTATAATCCATCTTAATAATAAGCGCAAGTAAGCGGCTGTCGTGAAACATTACCCCCATTTCTATTTCCATTACCATTACTGGCTGGCGCTATGCTTTATGGCTTTTGCTGCCACCGGCCAAGAACTCAATTCATTAAAAACCTTCGGTGTTGATAATCCGTTGTCTTATCAGGCGGTCAGGGCGATAGCGCAAGATCAACAGGGTTTTATGTGGTTTGGCTCTCAGGGCGGGCTGCAACGTTATGATGGTCATAACTTTGTCAGCTTTCATCATGATGCTGCCCGGCCACAATCACTCAGCTCCGGTGTTATTAACGCGCTGC
Source organism: Phenylobacterium sp. (assembly GCA_047617105.1). Lineage (GTDB taxonomy): Bacteria > Pseudomonadota > Gammaproteobacteria > Enterobacterales > Alteromonadaceae > JABSOG01. The sequence goes on from JBLGCB010000124.1 coordinate 3,397, forward strand.
TTATCGATAGCGATCAACGTATTTGGGTGGGCACCCGTGGCGGTGGCCTCAATCTGTATCGTGAAGACAGTCAAGACTTTGAACATATTACTTCGACTGACGCCACTATCTCCGGACTGACCTTAAGCAACGACAATGTCAATGTGCTGATGCAAGACAGTGGCGGTAATATTTGGGTCGGCACTGACCATGGCCTTAATATCTTGTCTCGCCAGAACGGTCAATGGCAGCTTAAAACCATGGTGCAGGATCCTAACAACCTAACCAACAGTTTGCCCCACAACAATATTAAAGCCTTGATTCAAACCAGCGACAGCCATATTTGGGCCGGCACTAAAGGCGGTGGCATTGGCGTGTTTGATTTGCAGGGCAGGTTTGTTAAAGCCGTCAATGCTGAGCAATTCGGCCATTTGCTGATTAACGCGCTGCATCAAGATAAACAGGGCAATATCTGGATTGGCACGGTGGGTGATGGCTTGATTAAAACCAATATTTTGGGTGATGATTTTGTCGATTACCATTTTAATGTCAATGATGGTCAAACCATCAGCAGCAATACCATCAGCGCCATTTACCAGGATGGTAATGGGCGGCTGTGGGTTGCCACTGATCGGGGTTTATCGATTTATGATCAGCAGTTGGATGGTTTTCGTCGTTATAACCATGCCATCGCCAATGCCAACAGTCTGGCCAATGATGTGGTGTTGACCTTCTTTGAAGGGCAAAACCAAATGATGTGGATTGGCACCTTCTCGGGGGTGAATCGTTGGGATCCGAACATGGCCACTTTTAGCCAATACCACTCGTTGCGCTACCCGGTATTAACCAATGACAATATCACCAGCTTTACCCAGCAGCAGGCTGATAAAGTGTATTTCAGCACCTATAGTGGCGGCGTTTATCAGTTGTCTGTCAGCGATAACCAAATCATTGGGCTACCGTTTAACAAGGTGCTTAAAGATTTGCGGATCATGGCTTTACTGATTGATGGTGATGATTTATGGGTTGGCACCCGGACTTCGGGTTTACATAAAGTGAATTTGAACAGTGGTAGCATCACCCAATATCAACATGATGCCAGTAATGAAGCGTCGATTTCGGCCAATAGCGTCACTGATATCATTAAAGACAGGCGCGGTGATATATGGGCTTCAACCTTTCATCGCGGCATTAATCGATTGGAACGTGATGGGACTTTTAGCCGATTTGTGCCAAACCAGACCAACAGTGAACAGGGGCCGAGCACCGATCATATATTGCATATGCTTGAAGACAACCAAGGTTACCTGTGGTTAGGCACCTATGGTGATGGCATCAACCGCTTTGACCCGTTGACTAAAACGTTTATTCATCTGAAACATGACGAGAGTGTGGCCGACAGTTTAAGCAGCGATCAGGCGTGGATATTGTTTCAGGACCGCGACAAAAACCTCTGGATTGGCACCGAAAGTGCTGGTCTCAATCGATTGTCGTGGCAAGATCAGCAGCAGGAGAAATTTTCTTTTACTCATCTAGATGTTAAAGACGGGATGAAAAGTCACACCGTCTATGGCATTAACCAAGATAGCAGTGGTCATATTTGGCTTAGCACCGACCAGGGGATCGCTCGTTATGCCACTAAAGCAGATTCTGAACAGCTAGGTGAGGATTTAAACCGAGAATTTAGATTCAAGCATTTTGATAGCACCCATGGTTTGCTGGATATGGAATATAGCCACGGTGCCTTGTTTGCCGGGCGCAATAAAACCCTCTATTTTGGTAGCCCAAGGGGATTTATCAGCGTTGACCCTGACAATATGCTTAACCGTCAGCCAACGGTGCAAGTACAGCTAACCAATATCTTAAAACTCAATGAGCCGATGGTGTTTGACCATGCGCTATCAAAGCTTGATGCATTGACATTGACCTATCGTGACCAGCTGATTTCGTTTGATTACGTTGGTTTAAATTATGCTGACCCGGAATCAACCAAGTACAAATACCGTTTGCTCGGTTTTGATCAGCAATGGATTAACGCGGGCAAGCTTAGAAGGGCGACGTACACCAACTTACCCGCAGGCAATTACCAGCTGCAAGTGGTGGCGGCCAATAATGACAATGTCTGGAGTGAATCTGCGCTGTCGCTGGACATCACCGTTAACCCTGCGCCATGGAATACCTGGTGGGCTTATTTGTTGTATGCGATGTTTACCGCGTTGTTATTACTGACCTACTCACGGTTGGTCAATCGCAAGTTACTGGCTGAGCAGCTACAAAAAACCTCGTTAAAGCAGCAAGTGGAAGAGAAAACCCGTGAATTTCAGTTAAAAAACGTTGAACTAGAGCAGGCCAATAAGCAGCTTGAAAATGCGGCCACCACCGATAAACTCACTGGGGTTAACAGTCGTCGTTATTTGGATATTTATATCGAACAGGCAAGCCAGTTAATGGCGCAAATCCATCAAAATATCATGCCGGTACAACGTCATATCTTGCCCCGCTTGTATCTGATGATGGTCAGAATTAGCAATGTGACTCAAGTGAGTTCGAGTCAGCTGATCAACCTGACGGATTTATTGTTGTATAGTCGCAATCCTGATGATTTGGTGATCCGCTGGTCTGAAGATACCTTTGCGGTGATAGGTTACGAAAAAGAACAAAATGCCAGAGAGTTAGCGACCCGTTTGTCAGAGCGACTGGGGCCTATGTTTAAAGAAGACACTCAGGAGACTCAGGTCACTCAGGTGAATGTCGCGTATTCATTTTATCCATTTAACTTTGAACAGCCAATGGCCTTATCGTGGGATCAGGTCAGTGTACTGGCCGAGTTTGCGCTTAATAAAGTCAGCGATAGTGAAGCGCTTAATTGGTTGGGGTTATATGCCCCAGCGGTGCAGCCGTTTAATTATCTTGATGCGTTGAAGCTGGCTGATTTAGCCGAGTTGGCCAAGTTGATAAAGCTGAAGCATAATTCGTAGGGTGCCTGTGTGTAGCACAGTCCGAGGTTACGAGGAGCATTGCGCACCATTGGACTGGTAAGCAATGTATTTGCTGCTTTAAGTTCAATCTATGACTCTATCCGAAACTCAGGCTGGATCAGTTGCCAATGTCTTTTTAATCTTTGCTTGTGCATCTCGTCCATAGGTAAGCTTTCTAATGCCTTGGGCCACAGCGTTCGTGCTCTTTCTAAGGTATCTTGCAGATGAGATTGAATGACTCGCCAAGGGATACCAGACTTTTTCGCCCACGCCTCAAAATGAGCATTGGTGATAGTGAACCACTCCTTGGTTCTGGCCATATTTAATGCATATTGTCTTTCTTGATCAAAATATACCGCGGTTGTCACGATGTCGTAAGCCGGAGAAAGCCGTGGTGTAATGCTGTTTGGGTACCATAAACTCCAGTTTTTAAGATGAGCATCTCCGTTTGCCAGTAAAACATTGACCAATAAACGTCTAGCAAATTGCTGAGCATCGGCAATACCATCCCCAGAAAAATGGTGAAGTATCCTCGCAATCTGTTCATAACTACCGCCGTTATATTTACTTTGCGGATACTTTACCAATACCTGTGCAAAATCTTCTATGTGAATCCGGGTATTACCATTACGGTCGAATCGCTTAATGGCAAAAGCCAGTTGTTCATCCGGCAAATTGATGGCGGGTAAATTGTCTAATTTGTCCAATGCAATCAGTTTGATTTCTGGGATATCGACCCCGGCCATGGCAGCAAGCGTCATTGCGGTGTATTCATTCAATGGCACACTTTGATGTTGTGTTGATGGTGTTTTGATGATCCAATCGCCCAGTTCGCCAGTGCTAGAAAGGTTGTAACGGCCATCTTGTTCTTTCATTGAAAACTTCATTTGTACGCCCGCCAGAGAGAATTTATTTTGCTGGCTCTCAAGCCCAAATGTTACGGCTTGTGCTTGTCCGTGAGTCGTTAATATTCTATCGGGCACGTCTTGTGGTGCCATTGGTGTGGCCACTAAAGCGCCTGGCAAGTCACCCCCCAAATAAGAAAATATCTGAAATTCATTATCAATATGGGTTTTAAGGCCTTGGGCAATTAATGTTCTTAACGCGCCTTCGGGCAATAGATTAGCCAAGGTTGGGTGTAAGCGGTGATGTTTTGACCAGGCTGTGGCCATTAGCGTTTTAGAGTTCACAAACTCAGGATGAGTAATAAGGCTAAACGTTGGTCGTTGCGGATCACTGGTGAACTCATCGGCAAAGGTTAAAACATTGCGACCGTTTTCAAACCCAGCCAAATACCCCACCAATCGTTGGTGTAAAGTGAGTTTTAATACCTGAATCTTATCAACTTGAGGATCTTGAGTCATTCATCATCTCCCAGCAAACCTTTCCACGGATCGTTGGCCAGAGCATTTTCTTCGAATGGCGTATGAACAGTTGCATCGTCGTTGTCTAAAATCGCTTTAACGGCGCTGAGCTTATCTTTGGGGATCAGCATCAGCTCACAATTAAGCCCTCTAGTGACCAAGTCGAGGGTATCTAAACGAGGATTGCCTTTAGATTCTAGCTGTTGGTATTGTTGTCGAGACATACCGACCCGCATCCGCATATCATGCTGTTTTAAACCCAGTTTAAGTCGCCGCTGTTTAAGTTGCTCAAGGAGTTCGCTCATAATAGAAATGTATGCCTTGCTTTATATCTGTTAAGCAATAGATTAGTTGCTTCTAAAGAGTTAAGCAATAAATAAGTTGCTTTTAGAGAGTTAAGCAATAGGTTTGTTGTTTTTGAAGTTGGGGCTGCCATTTATTCAAAACATATAAGCAATCATCAGCAAATAAGGGTTGGCCACCTCGGATAATGGTTTTAACTGTTGATTGCTGGCGGCATTGCGATAAAACTGCAATCGCTGCTGGTCGCTGTCCTGCCATTTATCTGCCACCACGGTTGGAGCATCAACCATTTCAACCAGCCATTGAAAACTGCGTTTGGGCAGGGTTTTAATAAAGCGCGGGTTTTTGGCATCGTCAGCCAGCCCCTGACGCAAGTCTTTGATACTTTGCGATAAGGTATGTTCAGTCACCACCGAGTCTGGTCATAGGTGATCAAACAGCGCCTGTTTACTTACTAACTCCTGAGCCTGGTTAAGCAGGTATTGCAGCAGCTGGGCGGTTTTGGGGCGTAAATGGGTGTCGCCATCCGGACCTGTTAAAGTTCCTTTCTGGTCATTAAAATGAAATGCGTCGAAGCGAAAGATTGTCATTGTTGACTTGCTTGTGAATAAAAGTTAACCATTATATGCACCACTTCACGCCGTTTGAAAATCGTAATACCCGTTTTTACGTTGGCCTTATCGCTGAATGTTTGGCTGGTATCAAACCCGCCGTATTCACTGTCACACAAAGTACTGTATTTTTGCCACAAGTTGTCGAAATTCACCGCTTGGGCATAAATCAGAATGAAATTACGTGGGTTGCCAGTGGCATCATAATGTTCAGTGAGTTTTCTGTAATGTGCCTTGATATAGTCTTTTTTACAGCTGTCTAAAACAAACGCTTCAATGATACTTTCTGCTGCGCCTTGTTGGTTGCGAATGACGATATCGCGCTCTCCGGCTTGTATACCTGATGCCGATTCGCCACCACGAGATTGGTCAGCGACAATATATTGTCTATTTTGCAGTGCTTTGCTAAAGCGGTCATTGGTTTGATCTTCACTTTCACGAGAGATTAACTGGCGGTTTTCAGTTTCCATCGCGCTAATGCTCACCAAATCAATCGTGAGTTGTTGATAGTCAAATGCAGGGGCTTTGTTTTTGCGGTAACCATCGAGCAATTGGCTAATGTCAAAGCCATGGGATTTGGTGCGGCCTGTTTTGGGGTCTTTAATTCGCAACGTTAATCTATCTTCGCGATTGCGTTCTGCGTCAGTAATAAATTCATAATCCTCGTAGCCAACGATTTGATTATCGATTATTAGCGGCACTTCTTCAATGGCTTCTAGGTTGTCGCCGTTGATGATTTTTATCTGTTCTCGAATATGGCTCAATAAATCGCGAGCGCTACGGCTATTGTTGTTAATAGCAATATCAATGGTTTTTGTGTTCTCATTAGCAACCACTACCGCTTTGCTGTCACCAAGGGCAAAGAAGGCTCCACGCCGCCAATATTTGACACCGTGCTGATCGATATAACGGTGTCGTTTCACTGTGAGTTGCCAAATAACGCTCTTTTTCAAGATATTAATGTAGTTAAAGCGTAAATTAAGCCCCTGTTGGTAATCACTCAGGTCGAACGCTGGTTGAATGGTAGAGAGCTTTGCTGGTATTAGTACTTTGGTGTCATCAATCTTAAATGACAACTCAAACTGATTGAGCAGGTCCATAATCCAACGATAATGGCGGGTTTTGTATTTGGCCTCACCTTTTAAAATTTCAGCAAGATGTTCGGTGGTTAAAATACCATCATCTTTGATGGCTTTTGCACGAACGGTTTTATAAACCGCGTAAGTGACCCATTGAGGATTAATGATTTGCATATTATCCAGTCGACTATCATCTTGGTAAGTAATAATCGTGCCTATTTGGTTTAATAATCTAAGCAGGGTTTGTTGGTCTTGATGATCGTGAATACCCTGTTGTTCGCAAAGCTCTTCATATTTTGCGCTTTCAATAAGGTCGGTTTCGTTTTCTTTAAAGACTTCGAGATTTTGTTTGAGCTTAAACCAGCTTTCGGGGAATGGAAAATCAATGCCATCCAGCTTAGCAATATGTTGCTCAATGATTTGCTGTAAATCGTCAATATTGTGGTCGATTTTATTGTAAATGCTTGGTTCTATATCTGTTTCATTACAGGCTGAGGTATACAATACATCGACGATATTAAAGCCTTGATATCGACGATGATCAAAGCGATATCCCAGATTTTTGTCACATTGATTTACTACCACCATAATTGGAGAGTGTTCGCCACCATAGGAAGTAATAACGCTAAGCCAGTGAAAAATGTCCGCGTCATTATCTTCTTTTTGCGCGTCAAGGATATACAAATACAAGCAGCGGCGAGTCAAGAAAAATTGGTGAGTTTGGTGGGTAATCTCTTGTCCGGCAAAATCCCATATATTGACTTTGATATCATTTTTTAACAGCTGTTGGCTGATATTAATGCCTTGTGTGGTGAGTTCATTTGCATCATGAGTTAGCCCGGCTAAGCGACGAATTAATGAGGTTTTGCCGACACGTTCATCGCCGACGACTAGGATTTTTGCTTCATTGAGTGGACTGGTTTTACCTTGCTGGATTTTTAGGATAGTACGGATTTGATCTTGAGGGGATAAGTCTTTTAGCTCCTCTGGTGAAATGGGGAGTGGGTTCTTGTTTAAAATTAATACTTTTAGTTTTTCCAAACGTTCCATTTTGTAAGGTAAGGAATGTAATTGGTTTTTGTTTAAAGATAGGAATCTCAGGTTTTTTAAATGTTCTATGTTTTGAGGTAAGGATTGTAGCTGGTTATCGGGTAATCGTAGTGAGGTAAGGTTTTGCAGTTGAACGATACTTCGGGGAAGTGCAATAAGGTGATTTGAGCCTAAATGTAGCTCTCTAAGATTTCGTAATTGGCAAATGTAGCTGGGGAATTCTCTGAACTGATTTTCGAATAGATAAAGCCTCTTTAGGTTTGACAACTCACCCATGCTGCGTGGCAGTTTGCAGAGTTTGTTCATTCCTAAAGATAGGTCTCTTAAATTTTTCAATTGCCCAATGCTGTCGGGGAGTGTACTAATCAGATTGTCATGTAAGTTTAGTTGTGTTAGGTTTTGCAGTTGGTTAATATTTTCCGGTAAAAGATCAATTCTATTTTTAGGTAAATTTAACTCTTTTAGGTTTTGCAGTTGGCTAATATTGGCAGGTAATCGTTGAATATTACAATTTTCAAGTAACAATATTTGAAGCTGTTTGAGGTTACAGATGCCATCAAGATTTATTTCTTTATGATTTGTAATTAATAAGTGAGTCAACTCCCCTTCTGGGTTTGTAACATAATAACCTTTGTCCATGGAGTCACTGGTTTGCGCATCTTCAAAAGCAGTAATACTTACCTGCTCACAGCCCTCTAATAACTCTGCTAACTCACCACTAAACTTTGCCATTACTCTCCGCCTTGCCTTTATTTGATTGATTTACCCGAAGACAGCATAAGGGTTTAACGGGATAAATCCAACACTTGATTAATCTATACACTTTATACTATTATTGATGTGTAAAAAACGTAAATCACAAATCCAACCGAGGTGTCTATTATGGAAATAGAAACAAAGTCAATTGACAATGCATTCCTCTATAAAAGAGTTCAGAGCATTTTATATGGATTAGAGTTGGATAATGCTTTAACCATCACCACCAATGAAGCCTCATCTCTGACTGATCACGAATTACTTGAACAGCTCTTTAATATTCACACTCATCACACTTTTCGTAATCACAAAATGGTCAAGCGGTTGGAGCAAAAGCGCGAAGGGCAAAAAAAGTTTATGGCTTTTCTCGGTGGTTTTGGTGGCTGTGAAAAACAAAGCAAATATGCGCAGCTATCGGGCATCTCAAGACAGAATGTTTATAATCGAATTAAGAAAGGTACCTTGGTTGTCGTCAATGAAGCTAATGTGCCGCTGGTGCCATTGTTTCAATTGGATGAGCAGACCAGCGATGAGATTTACGGGTTATCACAGGTTAATCTAGTGCTTGAACAAGCGCAATTAAGTGGGGCGATGAAGTGTACTTTTTGGCTCAATCCTCATTCTGGTTTGAATGATTTATCACCGAGAGATTATTTACGTCAAAACAAAGGCAGTGAAGATGCGCTTGAACAGGTGCTGAAGTTTGCTCATCGCAGTGGGCATCAAGGGTATTAAAATTACTTCAATCCACCTCAATAACCTTCTCCAAAACCGCGATATCTTTATCACTCACCCCACACTGCTGAAAAATAGCCTGCCATTGCTGCATCACCGCACCAACGGTGGCGCAAACCTGTTGAGCCTGCTGTTGGGTTAGGTGAAAACTATCATGAACTTTGTCGGCTGTGGCGATGGTTGGCAAAACATCACTATAACCGACCCGTAATTGATGATATTGACCAAAAGTGGTAGAAGGCACTACATCATAAGCAGGACTGAGTTGCCAGCCGTTTTCGCGACACGAAAAACTGAAATTGCGCAAATGGTCATCAGTATTCGATAAAGCGCGGTTAAATAACATCTGGCCAAAGAGTTGTTGCTGATCGCGCTCAGGGTGGACGGAATATTTGGCGATGAGTTTGGACAGTTGGTTATAACTGGCAGTATAAGCGTCGGTTTGGGTGGCCTGGTTTTTCAGCAGCGCGTTGGCGGTAATTTGATGATAGCGGCCGCCTTGTGGACTAATGTCAAAGCGTTCGACAAACAGAACGTTGCGTTGATGAATCGATTCAACATGGCTGTTGGTGACATTAAGCCCGGCTTTTCGCATCAAGGTTAAACAAGCATGTTCTACCGTTGCATAGTCAAAGGGGTCGGTAGCTCGGCCAAATTTGGCGATATAAGCTTGGTTATTTTCATAGACCAATACTTTGGGTCTTGCGCCGCCGACACTCGACCCTCTGGCAAACATATTCAGTTTGATTCGTTCGATTTCTTTTGATGTGGCAGTGCCAGAGTCGATTTTATCGGCGATGGATTGCAGTTCGCCGACCTCTTGTTTTGCACAGCCTAAACCATATTGCGGATTTTCTGGCTGTTCTATTGGCATAAAATGCAACGCGCCGACAGTAGAGTAATCCATCACACTCATCAACTGAGCGATGGTCGGATTGGGTAAATGATGCAATCGTGCCAGCACTTTTTTGCCCCAATCATCTGGTTGTACATCATCAATAAAACCGGGTGCTTCTTTGTGACAGTTCAGTTCGACCACCGTGCTGGATTTTGGCAATAATTGCGGGTCAATGGGATATTGGCTTGATGCAAGAAAGTCAGGGTGGTAGGTAAAGTACACTTTTTCCAGCAGTCCCCGGTCATTTTCTACCAACTGTATTCTGGCACACTTGAGTACCGTACCATCGATACATTGGTAAAACGCATTGAAAGTACTCACCAGTTTTCTCCCGCCTTAACTTTGATTTCATAAGCAGGCAAGCTGAGTAATTTTTCTACTTCGTGTTCAAGGCCAAGAATATCCAGCACTTTAATAATAGTGCCCCAAGCAACGCCGTCTTTACCAGCCTCTAGATTTTGAATCGTGGTCAGGCCAACGCCAATACGGGCAGCAAAGGCTCTTTGGGTATCTTGGGGAAATTTGCGTTTGCGCATTTGCTGAAAAAACTGACCTTTTTGTTTAAACCAGCGCTCATCTATCATCATAACTACACCTGTTATACCATGTAAAAGTCGATATATTGCCTAGTATACATGTTATAACGAGTTATTGAAGGTTGTTTTAAAGATGAAATTGAAGAGGGAGTTGTTCGATATGCTGTAGCCTGACAGTTGATTGGGTAATCCTTATATAAAACCTGTTATTATATGTAAAAGTTAATATATAGAACGATATACATGGAATAACAGGTTTGTAAGTAAATGTTTGTGATCTGTAGAATCAGTTGGCTCAACACTTTTATATATCTGCGGGCAACTTACCCAAAGACTCTTTTAACATCAACAAAACTTTGGGTCTGGCTCCGGCTGCGATATTAAAGCCTAAACCTTCACGATACAGTTCGGGTAAATAGTATCTCTTTTTAACGCTTGATCCCTTCTCTTCATAAACGATTCCGAGATCAATAAGTGTCCTAAGTTCTTCTGGATTGAGTTGTGCTTCATCAGAGGCAAAAGGCACTGATTTGACCGCATCTGGCACGTTATCTAGCTTTTCAATCCATTTGGCGAGCACTGGAAATTCTGATTTTGCCTCTCCTACTTTTTCAGCACTGGATGCCTTGATACCTTTTCTGAGTGAAGGAGGCGACAGTAACCTGTCTTCGGGGGACGTTGGTGTTGTTAATCCATGATCACAGGCGTAATAAAGAAAGCGCACAATATCTCGGGCTTGCAGCCTACCTCTGAGATCTGATAGTGCCGCATAAACCCACCTGATGGTATTAGCTTCTCTTGAGTTGGGTTTACCCAACTTTAGCCCCCAAAGTTGTTTGAGTTTTTGTGATATTTCACTGGGCAGTAATGTTTGCACATCTGCATTGGCAAAAGATAAATTAGCCTGTTGGCAAGTCCAATAGACCAGTTTTAAGAATGACTCAGCGTCCCATGTGAGTTGAAAGGGGTGGTAACGATCCCGATACTGGCCAAGATTCTGGGTTACCACATGCTCAATGTAATCTTCTCTGAAAAATGAAACCAAACCAATATGGTTGTCCGGCAGTTCGTTCAGTGTGTTTGGCAAGTAGGCTAGAGCATGAAGAGCATCACGTTCAATGGAATTATCAGCTAAGTCTGGAAATAAATCTTCCAAGCCATCAAGGATAAAAACAACTCTAATGTCTTTTTGTTTAAAGCGATAGTTTAGTTCCATAAGACTAACAAAGTCTTCTTGTTGATAAAAATTATTCCAGATTTGTTGTTGCCAAAAGTCGTTCCAGTCAGGTGTTTCTTTTAATTTTTCTAAACTAAGGGCTTGTTGAAATTTTGATTGAGGGTAGTGATTTTGAATGCCTGTTCGTTGAAACAAAGCCTCTCTGGTGGCTTGAATTATCTCTCGTGCAGTATCATACAAGTTTAAGGAATGTATTAATGGAAAGATAAAGGTATTTTCTAGTTGCTTTTTATCCTTACTTTCGATGCTATCTGGCGCTATGGCGTCAATAAATTTATACCAAGTCACTTTTCTGCATATTTGCAGGTAGTTAAAGGTTTTTCCTGCCCCTTTAGAGCCAATAGAGGTGATTTTGGGCAAGGTGTTGACATGTCTTTTCGCCAAGTTTCTCAGCGGTTCAGTGACCAGCAATGCTTCACTTTGGGCTTTTTCAGCATAAATTTGATTGCCAACAAGTTCTTTTAACTGCGTTATTTCATGCTTAGTATCTATAA
>JBLGCB010000125.1:0-15366 GCA_047617105.1 Phenylobacterium sp.
CTGAGCATTATTCGCGGTGGCATCATCTTATCTTTCATGTGTTTTTTGCTGTTGCCTGTTGCCAATGGTTTTTGGTGGTTGGCGCTGATCCTCGGTTTGTTTTCGATGTTTTGGACCGCAATATTGCCACAGCTCGAAGTATTTACCCTAACCAGTATTGAAAGGCAGATTAGCCGTTACAGTAAAATTCGTTTATGGGGCAGCATCGGTTATATCATGCTGGTGATGCTGGCGGGATACCTGATTGAAGCGGTGTCGCCGCAAATCTTGCCGTGGACGGTGTTATTGTTGTTGGTGATGATGTTGTTGATTTTTTACCGCCTTAAACAGCCCAAAATAGATAAAAACGGCCAAACTGGGCCGAGTCCGTTTTGGCAGTCAACGTTATCTGTGTCTTTTATGGCCTTTTTTATCTCGGCAATATTGCTGCAAGCCAGCTTTGCGCCTTTTTATGTGTTTTTTACTCTCCACTTACAGAATCTCGACTATAGTGGTATGCAGACAGGCGGTTTTATTTCGTTGGGTGTGCTGGCTGAAATTTTTATCTTTATGGTGGCAGGCAGATTGATTGTCGAATTCGGTATCAAAACCGTGTTGATGGTCAGTTTGGTATTAACCGGGTTACGCTGGAGCGTGACAGGTTATTATGCTGACATCTGGTGGATATTGGCGTTGGTGCAGCTGTTACATGCGGTCAGTTTTGGTTTGACTCATGCGGCATCAATGCAGTTTATTCAGCATTATTTTGCCCCTGAGCAACAAAGCCGAGGACAGGCATTGTACGTCGGTGGTGCTTATGGTGTTGGTGGTGCTATCGGTTCGTTATTGGCCGGCATTTTATGGCAAAACGGGGCCGGGGCAATTCAAACGTTCAACTTTGCAGCAGTGGCTTCGTTGTTGGCGGCAGTGGCAATCTTGTTTTTGCCCAAGCATCAAACAGCCCGGCACAGCAGGGTCTGAAAAAACGTCTGATTTTGAATGCAAAACAGACAAAAAGTGAATGAAATCATAGCCATGAGTACTTGCTCGGTCTTTTTTGGGACCCATACAGGTTATTTTAGGCAATGGTGGTTGGCGAGCTAGTGTGTGTTTTAAAAGGCTGCTATACTATCGCGTTCACAATTATCTTATAACAACTAGCGGGTGAAGAGAAACGCTTTATGGATCAAAATCCTCAATCTCAATTAAAAGTACTAATCGCTAAAGGTAAAGAGAAAGGTTTTCTAACCTTTGCAGAGGTGAATGATCACCTGCCTCAGGAAATTGTAGATTCAGATCAAGTTGAAGATATTATCGGCATGATCAATGACATGGGCATCAAGGTGTTTGAAAGCGCACCAGATACCGATGATTTAATGATGCAAGAAACCACCACTGATGAAGACGCAGCTGAAGAAGCGGCGCAGGCATTGGCGAGTGTTGACAAAGAAATTGGCCGCACCACTGACCCTGTGCGCATGTATATGCGAGAAATGGGCACGGTTGAACTTCTGACCCGTGAAGGCGAGATTGTGATCGCCCGCAGGATTGAAGAAGGGATTAATCGCGTCGTTCATTGTGTCGCAGAATACCCGGGCACCATCGTCACCGTGCTTGACCAGTGGGACAAGTTCGAAGCCGAAGAAATTCGCTTATCTGATATCATCAGCGGTTTTGCTGGTGAAGAAGAAGAAGTGGCCAACTTGGCACCTACGGCCACTCATGTCGGTTCAGAAGTACCAAAATCAGAGCTTGAAGATGAAGATCTGAACACTGCTACTACTGATGCTGACGATGAGGAAGAAGAAGAAGATACCGGTCCTGATCCAGAAGTCGCCAAAGAAAAATTCGACTTGTTGCGTATTCAGTATGACGTCATGCAAGCGGCGATTGCGGCCAATGGTCGTGCCACTGACGACTCTAAAGCCGAAATTCTTAAAACCATCGAAATTTTCAAAGAATTACGTTTTGTGCCTAAGCAATTTGATCGCTTGGTTAAAAACGTACGCGCCACAATGGACCGTGTTCGTGTGCAAGAGCGTATCGTGATGAAACATGCGGTGGCTTTGGCGAAAATGCCGAAAAAAGCGTTTGTTAAAGCATTTGCTGGTAATGAATCGTCTAGAGAGTGGTTTGACCGTGAAACAGAAGCTGGTCATGATTATTCTCCAGCGCTTGAAGCGCACCGAGTTGAAATCTTGCGTAGCATCGGCAAGTTGACCCAGATTGAAGAAGACAGTGGTTTAACCATTGCCCAAATCAAAGACATCAACCGTCGTATGAGTATCGGTGAGGCTAAGGCCCGTCGTGCGAAAAAAGAAATGGTTGAAGCGAACTTACGATTGGTTATTTCAATCGCGAAAAAATACACCAACCGTGGTTTACAGTTCCTTGATTTGATTCAGGAAGGTAATATCGGTTTGATGAAAGCGGTCGATAAATTCGAATATCGTCGTGGTTACAAGTTCTCAACCTATGCCACTTGGTGGATACGTCAGGCTATCACCCGCTCAATTGCGGATCAGGCCAGAACCATTCGTATTCCGGTGCATATGATTGAAACCATTAACAAGTTGAATCGTATCTCGCGCCAAATGTTACAAGAAATGGGTCGTGAGCCGTCGCCAGAAGAGTTATCTGAGCGAATGCAGATGCCAGAAGATAAGGTTCGTAAGGTGCTTAAAATCGCCAAAGAGCCGATTTCAATGGAAACCCCGATTGGTGATGATGAAGATTCACACTTAGGTGATTTTATTGAAGATGGTGTTATCGAGTCGCCAATTCAAAGTGCTACTGGTGAAAGCTTAAAAGCTGCCACCAAAGAAGTGTTATCAGGCTTAACCGCCAGAGAAGCCAAAGTACTGCGAATGCGTTTTGGTATCAACATGAACACTGACCACACCTTAGAAGAAGTGGGCAAACAGTTTGACGTTACTCGAGAGCGTATTCGTCAAATCGAAGCCAAAGCGTTGCGTAAGCTACGTCATCCTTCTCGTTCTGAGCAGCTGAGAAGCTTCCTTGACGAATAAGTAGGTGGTTCAGGCGTTAAAGCCTAAACATCCAAACTAAAAAAACGGCGCTTAATGCGCCGTTTTTGTTTTCTGGATATCACAATGCCTGCATTTCATCTCATCTACCTTTGCTTTATCACCAAACAAGACCACACTTTAATGATGAGAGTCATCAATACAAAGTACGGTCATCACTATGAAATCAACAACCTTCCTGCTCAAAACATCATCACTGGCACTGGGATTATTTGGCGTCACCTTTAACATCACCTTTAGCAGCAACGTGCTGGCCCACGCAGAACATGATAAACCCCGCTATATCTCAGAACAAGGTGTCGACAAAGGCCAATGTGACGAGGTTAAAAACCCGTGTAAAAGCCTTAATTATGTCGCTGAACATGCCAATAAGGGCGATCAGGTTTTGGTGGCCTCGGGCCAATATACGATTAATGATGCTGATTCATTATTTTACTTACTCAGCGAGTTGGTGCCGGTTAAAGCAGGTTACTCAACCCAAGATGGTTTTAAACAACGTAATACCACCGTCAATGTCACCCATTTAGCTGGGGTGCCGTTAGTTTATGCCGATGAACTCAGGGCCAAAGGTTTTACCGTGAATACTGACCAAAAAGCCTTGTCTGCTGAAGAGGCAGCGGTGTTGGAAAGTAAATTGGCGCAGTATGCGTTATTGAGCAAACGCCAGAGTAAAGCAGCCTGTGTCGGTGGTCAATCAGCCGGATTTAGCTGTAACAATATCAGTTTACAGGCGCATTTGCCGCTGGCGGATTTGGGCCTGTCATCTGTTGCCGCCAATGATATTTGGGGTTTTATCGATATTAATAACCAGCGTGAATACGCCATTATTGGCGTTGACAACGGGGTGTCGGTGGTGGATGTGACTGACCCTACAGCGCCTGTTTTGGCGGGTTCGATTGCCAGTCAAAACACCAGATGGCGTGATATCAAAGTCTATCAATATTTCGATGAAGCAGGTAAGCGCTTTAAGGCTTATGCCTATATTTCTGCTGACAGCGCATCGGTGGGCACCATGGTGTTGGATTTAACCCAACTGCCCAATGGTATCTCTTTAACCAATGTCGATAAAACCGATCTCAGTGCGCACAATGTTTATCTCAGTAATGTCGATTATTCTACCGGTATTGCGCTGACGGGGCTGACGCCTTATTTGCATGTTGTCGGCTCAAATCAAAAAGGCGGGGCATATAACAGTTATACTCTGGGTAATCCGGTGGCACCCAACGCCGCTTATGTACCCACCACTACGGCCAACCGCTATACCCACGATGCCACCTCCATGGTGATTGATGATAACCGGGTCAACAACCAATGTACGCCCAGCGATGGTCGCTGCGAAATCTTTATTGATTTTAACGTCAACGATATGATTCTATGGGACAAAACCGATAACGGGTCGCCGAATGTGCTGAGTGAAACCACTTACCCGCAAGCGTCTTATATTCATTCGGGGTGGTGGTCTGAAGACAAACAAGTGGTGATGTTGCACGACGAACTAGATGAACGTAATTTTGACCTTAATACCACCTTGCGATTATTCGATGTATCAGACCTTGGCAATCCAACACTACTGTCTACTTGGACTGGCCCCACCACAGCGATTGACCATAATGGTTATGTCCGTGGCAGCCGTTATTACATGTCGAACTATGAACGGGGCCTGACCATTTTGGATATCTCCGACCCGACACAACCCATCGACGTTGGCTTTTTTGACACCTATCCACCGGGCAATAACACCAATTTTAATGGTGCCTGGGGAGTCTACCCCTATTTACCCAGCGGCAATATTCTGGTCAGTGATATCAACAGCGGTTTATATATTTTGAGTGACCAAACCGTGGGTCAAAACAATCAAGATTCAGTGAAATTTAATGCCCCTTGGTATGATGTGGCAGAAGGCGAAAACCAAATGATCAGCGTCGCGCGGTTGGGCAACTCAGGCCAAGCGGTGAGCGTGCAATATGAAACCCATATTGGTTCTGCCAAAAATAATGACTTTGCCATGACCAGTGGCACCTTAAGCTGGGCAGCCAATGATAGGTTGGCTAAAACCATCAGCATTGCCACCACCACAGATACCTTGGATAGTGAGTTTAGCGAAGCGTTATTTGTGCGTTTGTTTAATCCAACCGGAGGATTGGCGTTAGCATCACCGAATTTTGCCACCGTGTATATCACCGGGCAGCCATTGCCCAGTTCTGTTGAGTTTTTGACCGACACCCTTTATATCAAAGAAACCGATGGTCAGGTGATGATTGATGTGGTCAAAAAAGGCGACTTCAATTCGCCGACCAACGTAAATTACACCGTCACACCCGTTACTGCTAACTTAAACCAAGATTATACCCTTTCAGGTGGTGAGTCGGGTTCAATTGGATGGGCAGCCCATGAAAGTGGCAATCGAACCTTAATCATCACGCCAGCGGCGGATAGCCAGGTTGAGGAGGATGAAAGTTTTGTGATTAACCTAAGCCTTCAAGGGGGGCAGCAAGGCGCGGCATCAGGCCCGCAAGCGTTGACCGTGGTGATACGTGATCAACAATCCAACATGCCGCCAGAGGTCACGGTGGCAGGCACTATGAACGCCTCAGTGAGTGCCGGAGTGACTGTTAGCGCGACGGCAACCGATCCTGAAGGTTTCCCGCTGAGCTATCAATGGACACAAGTATCGGGGACCCAAGTGGTTTTGTCTGATGCGACTGCTAGTCAGATGCGGTTTACTGCGCCCTCAGCGGCGGCGACTTTGGTGTTTGAGGTCAGTGTGAGCGATGATTTTGGCGTGGTGACCAGCCAACAAGTGACCGTAATGGTTGCAGTTGCAACAACCCCGAATGTTGAGCCGACCCAAAGCAGTGGTGGTGGCGGTTCGATTGGCATGATAATGCTGTTTATTTTGGCGCTAGTGATGTTGCCACTCAAACGCTTGCCCTCGTACAATCAGATACAAAAAGATACATTGTAAATCAATGGCTTAACATAATGTTACAAGGTGTTTTTTTTGCTGCTAATCAGTGTTATTAACGGTAAGTAGCTTTACATTGTTGAATAGATATGGCAAAAAGGTAGCAGAGTTTTTTTAGTTTGAGGATAGTCGTTGTGAGTAATACTGTTAAAAATCGTGTGGTGCCTTTTGCCTTAAGTGCCATATCCGCAGGTTTAGTGAGTTTAGGGTTATTTAGCGCAGGCGCGTTGGCCCATTCTGAACATGATAAACCCAGATATGTGTCTGCCAGCGGGGCAGATAAAGGTCAGTGTGATAATGCCCAAGCACCTTGCCAAAGTTTTCATTATGCGACCCAACAATCCAACAAAGGTGATCAGATCCTGGTTGGGGCAGGGCGTTACGATATCAGTGATATTGATTCCTTATTCTATTTAATCAGTGATCTGATCCCCGTCAAAGCGGGTTTTTCGGCTGCTGATGGTTATATGAAACGTGACAGTCGCAACAATGTCACCCATTTGACCGGTGTACCGTTGAAATATGCAGATAAACTCCGATCGAGAGGGTTTACCGTCAATACTGACCAAAATGGTTTTTCTGCTGCCAAAGCAAAAATGCTAGAGAAAAAACTTAGCCAGTATGAATCGCTGTCGGCCAGACAAAGCAATACGGCTTGCGTCAATGGCAGTGCGATTGAATTTGCCTGTAACAATGTTGACCTGCTTTCTCACGTACCGCTAACTGAATTAGGTTCAATAGCCACTTCTGCCGGTAACGATATCTGGGGTTTTGTTGATTTAAACGATCAGCGCGAATATGCCATTATGGGGTTAAGAAATGGGGTGTCTGTGGTCGATGTGACCAACCCGACCAATCCAACCGTGGTAGGCATGTTGTCGAGCCAAAATACCACTTGGCGTGATGTTAAAACGTATCAGTATTATGATGAAGAGGCGAAACGCTGGAATTCCTACGCTTATGTCACCGCCGATAGTGCTAGTGTGGGTCTGATGGTGGTGGATTTAACCAACCTACCAAACAGCATTTCGCTGGCCAATGTAGATAAAAGTGATACTAGTGCACACAACGTTTATATGAGTAACGTTGATTATTCTACTGGAGTAGCACTGACCGGTAAAACGCCTTACTTGCATATTGCCGGCGCTAACAAAGGCCAAGGTGCTTATAAAACCTATGGCTTGAACAATGTCATTGATCCGGGCTTGGTGTATTTGCCGACCAATGGCAAATATACCCACGATGCCGCGTCAATGGTGATCAATGATGATCGCATCGACAGTCAATGCGCCCCGCAAAGTGGCGAGTGTGAAATTTTCTTCGATTTTAATGAAACCGAATTTATATTGTGGGATAAAACCAACAATAACTCTCCGGTGATACTCAGCGAAACCACTTACCCTCAAGCCACTTATGTGCATTCTGGATGGTATTCAGACGATAAAATGGTGGTGCTGGTGCATGACGAACTCGATGAGCGAAGTCATGGCATCAATACCACAGTGCGATTATATGATATCTCTGATATGGCCAACCCTCAGCCGTTGTCTATCTGGACAGGCCCTACCGCAGCGATAGACCACAATGGTTTTGTTCGCGGTAGCCGCTATTACATGTCCAATTATGAACGGGGTTTAACCATTTTGGATATCTCAGACCCTGCTAATCCTACCGAGGCTGGATTCTTCGATACTTACCCTGTGGGTAACGGTGCTCAGTTTAATGGTGCATGGGGGGTTTATCCGTATTTACCCAGCGGTAATATCCTAGTCAGCGATATCAACAGTGGTTTGTATGTGCTTGGTGATAAAACCGTGGGTCAAAGCACTCAGGATTCTGCCAAGTTCAGTGCAGCCAGTTATCAAACTGAGGAAGGTCAAAGCGTTGAGGTTAAAGTGGCTCGTGTTGGTGACCCGAGTAAAGCGGTGACTGTGAGTTATGAAACCCATAGTGGTTCTGCGTCCACCGCCGATTTTGCGATGAACAATGGTACCCTATCATGGGCGGCGGGTGATACCGCTGATAAGCAAATCACCGTGACGATTAATGCCGATACACTTGATCAGGAAAACAACGAAACGTTTTTTGTTCGCCTACATAACCCGACCAACGGCTTGAGCTTGGCCCCACCAAACCTAACGATGGTGAACATTGCTGGTGTAGCGGTACCGACCCATGCCGAATTTGCCACAGCTTCTATTGAAGCCAAAGAAATCGATGGTACGGTGGTGGTGAATGTTGTTCGCAAAGGCGGTTTCATGGAGGAGTTGACTGTCGATGTGGCGATTGCGCCAGAGTCGACTGCGGTATTAAACGAAGATTTTCAGGTATCTTTGGGCAGTATTAGTTGGGACAAAAATGATAATAGCAGCAAATCTATTACCTTAACGTTAATCAATGACGACGCCGTAGAAGCGGTTGAGAATATTGTACTTAAATTGAACCAAAGTGGTGATGCGTCTGGCCATCAATTGGTGACTGTGGCAGTGCATGATGATGAGTCAAATCAAAGTCCAGTGGTGACTGTGACTGAAAATGTCGAGACTATTGTCGGCCAGTTGACCACACTGACGGGCACAGCCTCTGATCCAGAAGGCAAGATGTTAAGTTATTTATGGTCACAAGTATCTGGTACCGGGGTGGGAATACAAAGTAAAGCCTCCAGCATTGCTGGGTTTCTTGCACCGACCACGCCGGGCACTTTGGTGTTTGAATTGGCTGTCAGCGATGATTTTGGCGCAGTGAGTACTCAACAGGTTACTGCGGTGGTGGTGGCTGCTGATACCACAACACCAACGCCTGATCCTACACCGACGCCTGATCCTACACCTACACCGACGCCTACACCGACCCCTACACCAACGCCAACACCTACACCAACGCCAACACCTACACCAACGCCTTCTTCTGGTGGCGGTGGTGGTTCACTGGGGTATTTGATGTTACTGGGTGGGTTGCTTGGTTTACGTCGAATTAAGCGTTAATTCACAGTAACTTTATAGGTGTAAATATAAAGGGGCCAATAGGCCCCTTTTTTTCTTTTTACAACCCGCCCGCAATCAATTGTTTTGACAATAAAAACCACCAAAAGTCGAAAATTGTGTTAACCTGTGCGCTTTTATTTTTGACGACGGTAAGCGCATGAAAATTACAGCCAATTTTGACAGTGGCAACATTGAGGTTGTCAAAGCAGACAGCCCTGAAGATATTCAATTACGCATCAACAAAGATCATTTGTCAGATTTTTATCAGTGGTTTCATTTCAGATTGCAAACCCAGCCGCTGATTGAGCATAAGCTGCAAATTCTTAACGCCAAAGGCGCTGCTTATCCCGAAGGCTGGCAAGGCTACGAAGCCGTGGCTTCTTATGACCGCGAAACCTGGTTCAGAGTCGATACTCACTATGATGGCGAAACCGTCACCATTAACCATGTACCTGAGTATTCTTCGGTGTATTACGCTTACTTCGCCCCGTATTCTTACGAACGCCATATGGATTTAATCCATCAGTGTCAGCTAGCGTTAGATTGTACTTTGGTGGACTTGGGTGAAACCCTTGATGGCCGCGATATGTCGATGCTGGTAGTGGGCGAACCTGATGAGCACAAAAAGAAAATTTGGATCACCGCCCGTCAACACCCTGGCGAAACCATGGCCGAGTGGTTTATCGAAGGCATGATGACCCGGTTGCTTGATGATGAAGATGGCACCGCCAAAGCATTATTGAACCAAGCGGTATTTTATATCGTGCCAAACATGAATCCTGATGGTAGTGCCCGTGGCCATTTGAGAACCAATGCTGTTGGTGCTAACCTCAACCGCGAATGGCTTGAGCCGACGATGGAACGTAGCCCAGAAGTATTCTTGGTGCGTGAAAAAATGCTCGAAATTGGCGTTGATATGTTTCTAGATGCCCATGGTGACGAAGCCATTCCTTATAACTTCCTCGCCGGTTCTGAGGGCACACCTTCTTATAGTGAACGTATTGCCACCTTAGAAACCAACTTTAAAAACGCTTATGCCGTGATCACGCCGGAATTTCAGGATGAACATGGTTATGGTAAAGATAAGCCGGGCAGCGCCGATTTGAGCATCAGTGCCAACTGGGTCGCTGAGAAGTTTGATTGTCTGGCGTATATTATTGAAATGCCGTTTAAAGACAATGCCGATTTGCCAGATGTGGCCTATGGCTGGTCAGATGTGCGTTCAGAAAAATTTGGTCACGATGTGCTGCCAGCAATTTTGGCGGTGGTTGATCAGTTGCGTTAAATGTTGTGCCCCCGTGTCTGCGACAGTGCTGCAACAGTGTTATAACAGCATGGCTGTTGTGGCACGCAGGTCGCTTTTGTATTTGTTTACTATCAGTGTTTAATTTTTGGATGTTAATGAATGGCCGTAATTTCTTGTCCTCAATGTAATAAAAAAATCTCCGATAAAGCCAATCAATGCCCGCATTGCGATATCAGCACGGATATGGATGCTGATGAATTGCAAAAAGTGGCCAGACAACACGTATTAACAAAGAGCCGAAAACTGTCGAACCAGTCAATGGTAGCGATGTTATTGTTTCTTGGCGGATTTTATGTCATGTACTTTCGCTCTCCGGCGATAGATAGTCCGCAAATGATGGTGGCCCAAGGGCTGATTGTGGTGGGATTTTTGTGGTATATCATTAATCGTGTTCGCCTGTTACTGTTGAAAAAGGGGCGTAAATGAGCCACTCAACCGATTCAAAACAACCTAGCCAGATAGAAACCATGACTGACAACATGAGCCAACCGGTGTTTGAGCGTCTGCGTACTGCCGTAGAAACCGGCAAATGGCCCAATGGTGCACCTTTAAACGACGGACAAAAAGAGCACACCTTACAATTGGTGATGGCTTATCAGTCTAAAGTCCTCAAATCAACTGAACATTTTACCGTGGGTGAAGACGGACATATCGTCAACCGCAAAAAACAAGATCTTAAAGATCAATTCAAACCCGGCATCGCAAGGTTCACACACGATGATATTTAAAAAACTATTCAAACCTTTTATCAAACCCTTTACTAAGCCTTTTGAAGCACCTGAATGGGAACATGAAAACCCTCAGGTTCGGATTAAAGCATTACGCGCATTAAGCGTAGATGAACCGAAGCATAAAACCATTTTACATGAACTGGCGTTTAACGACGGTAGTGAAAAAGTTCGTGGTTTAGCGCTTGAGCGACTCAATGATTTTTCATTGTGGTGGCAGGCCAGTAAAAGTGAAAAAGGCCCCAAGCTGAAAAAACTGGCAGAACAAAATATTCGTCAGGGATTGCTCGGTAAAGCCAGTTTTGTGGTTGACGACACCCTTAAAAATCAATTTATTGACCAGTGTAACAAAGCGTCGTTGCTCGAAGAGTTAGCTTTAAAAGATGACGACGAGAAAACCCGCTTTAAGTTGCTTGAAAAACTCAATAAACCCCAGTTACTGATGCAGTCAATTCAAGACAGTGATACCAGTGTGTGGTTAAAGACCGCGTTGATTGAAAAGCTGGACGATTTGCCCTTGCTCGAAAAACTCAATAAAAAGAGTGATGACAGCGTTAAAGGTTTGCTCAGCAGCAAGATTGATTTGCTTAAAAGCGCCCTTGAAAAGCCGTTGAAGATGAGAAAAGATGTTGGCTTGATGTTGGCCAAACTCAATGCGCTTAAAGACAAAGCGGATATTGAAGAGATTGAACGCAGACAAGCCCAACTGACCCTAGAGTGGGAGACTTTACAACAGTCATTTGAGTTGTTGGCTGACGATGAAGTGGCTGAACTTAAAGCCAAATATGACAAAATCAGCACCAGCCTCAGCACCATTGTTGCGCCGTTAAAAGAAAAGTGGTTAGCACAACAAGCGGTGGTGGCTGATGCGCAGGAAAAAGCGGCTAATCAGGCGACGGTGGCCGAACGACTGGCGGCGGTTGAAGTATTGCTGACGTCAGCGATTTCAGCACAAAATGAAGCTGCTGATGATCACTATTCGCAGCCGCTGAAGCAGATACAGCAGGAATTACAACAGCTTAATCTGGCTGTGTCGGTAAAAGCTGGCTTTGTTGGCCGAATTGAACAGTTTCAGCATAAGATTAGTCAGATCCCGTTGATCATCGAATGTGTCAGCCAAGCTAAGCAGTTAATTGCCCAGCTGGAAACCTTGCCTATACCAACGGGCATTGATGAGCTGGCCACCATGGCGCCGCCTTATAAAGAATGGCAGCAACAATGGCGTGATAACCAAACCAAGATGGGCTTGGCGCTTCCTGAGGCGATCACCAGTCAATATCAACAGCTGACTGGACAATGGAAAACCGCGACTGCGCCGTTGCAAAAATCTCAAGACCAGCTGTTTGCTCAGGCAAGAAAAGGGTTGGCCGACTTGAAACACCTGTTGGCCGGAGGTAAATACCGCCGGGCGTTTGGCTTGTTCAAAAAGGTTAACGAGAACCATGAACAGTTGAATGAGTCGCAGCAAAGCAAATTGGCGCGGGATTTTGACACTGTTAAAAGTGAAATTGAAAAACTGGCCGATTTGCAAGAATACATAGCCACGCCACGTAAGCAGCAAATTCTCGAAGAAATGACAGAACTGGTTGAAAACCCATTATCAAGCCCGCAAGAGCAGGCCAAAAAAGTGCGTTTTATCCGTCAAAATTGGAATAGCCTAGGCAAAACCCCGGCTGGCAGTGATGATAGTATTGATCAGCAATTTAACGATGCCTGTGAAAAAGCGTTTGAGCCTTGTCGGGTATTTTATGCCGAGCAAGAAACCTTGCGTGCAGCCAATCTTGAAACCAAACAAGCCATTTGCGAAAAGCTCAGCGAAGCCTATGCCATGTTGCCGACAGAGTTGTCAAATGGGTTGTCGACAGAGCAGGTGCCATGGCAACAGCTTGAGTCGGCGTTATCGCAAGCCAGAAAAGCGTGGCGCAGCAGCGGTGATGTGGACAAAGAGCAAGTGGAAGCCATCAATAAACGTTACTTTGAGCTGTTAAACCCGATTCAAGCGGCGGTAAAATCTCGCCAAACTGACAATGCGACACTCAAAGAAAACCTGATCGACAAAGCCAAAGCTTTGCTTGAAATTGAAGATGTGTTTGATGCGACCAATCAGATCAAAGACTTTCAGGCTAAGTGGAAGGACATTGGTTTTTCGGGTGGCAAGACGGACAATGTATTGTGGCGCAAGTTCAGAGAAGTGAACGATGCGATATTTAGCAAACGTGATGAAGTGAAACAACAGCGCAACGATGAAAATCAGCAGCAGTTGGATGAGCTTAGTGATCAGTTAAGTGCTATCGAAGGGCAGATATTAAATGCCGATGAAATGTCGGTGTTAACCCAAAATGCCAGTACATTGCAAAATGTGATGGCGCAGTTGAATGACGCACCAAAACATGTCCAGACCAAACTATCTTCACAGGCACAAGCGTTACAGTCGTTGATCAACACCCGCAAAACAGAAATCAAAGAAACCGCTGCACGAGATGCTTATGTCAATTTGTTTAGCCAGTTTGAATATCTGTCAAAGCACGGTGAACTCAACATTGAGGTTGCATCAACCTCTGCTTGGAATGACCGCTTAACGGCCATTGACGCCAGCAACAGCGATGCATCACTGCGATATGACCTGACCATAGGGCTAGAGATTGCTATGGGCATAGAATCGCCTGTCAGAGACACTGACAGACGCATGGAACTGCAAATGGCGATGTTATCGAATAAGATGAGCGGTGGCCAGCAACAAGCGGCTCAGAGTGATGAGTTGCTTAAAGAGTGGTTGGCGGTGGGTAGATTGACCGATGATGAAGTTGAATTGCTGGAGCGAGTGAAGGCGATTTTTCTGGTCTGATACTTAGGTTTAGTTTTTTCTAGCCTCTGGCGATAAAAAAGGTGACCGAGTGCTACGCGCAAAAAAGACTGCGCGTAGCACTCGGTCTTTTTTTTGCTATAGATATGTCGTAATGCATGTGTGCAGGCGAACATAGCCAGCATGGGATACATTCAGAACAAAGTAATTTTCCTTGACGACTACTCCATTGGCGCATATGATTAAATCATGAACACAATTGCCGAGACCGAACCTTTCCAAAAGAAAATCGCCAAATTACTTTCTGCTGAAGAAAAGGATGAGATGATTGCTTATTTGTCTGATCACCCGGCTGCTGGTGATCTTATCCAAGGTACTGGCGGTATCAGAAAGCTTAGGTGGGCAAGAGGTATGAAGGGCAAAAGTGGTGGTGTTAGGGTCATTTATTATTTTCATAGTGAAATGATGCCACTTTATTTGTTGGCGGCCTTTGGTAAGAATGAAAGAGCCAATATTTCTGCACAGGATAAAAATCAGCTGGCAAAAGCTGTCACACAGTTAGTCGTTTATTGGAGGAATACAAATGAGTAATGCATTCGCTGAAATATCAGCAGGTCTAGCAGATGCCATAGAGCACGCTAAAGGCCATCAAACTAACATTATCGAACATAAATTTGAAGGTGACGATGTAAAGGCTATCAGAGAGAAAACGGGTATGAGTCAACAGCAATTTTGTGCTACGTTTGGAATTTCAATCGGCACTTTGCGTCATTGGGAGCAAGGTCTGCGAAGCCCAAGAGGGCCAGCCAGAGTTTTACTTAAAGTGGTTCAACACAACCCACAAGCAGTGATTGACGCTGTTCAAGCATAAAGCGAAGGACTGTTAATCTCAAAATCAATGAACTCATAGTATACAAAAAGTATGGGAAAATATTAAATTAACCAAACTGAATCCCCAGTTTATGCATTGTATAAATTAATTTAAGCTTCTTATATTCATCCTAACAACATATTTATCGAATAATTAGTAATCGATTTTATTCACAGATTATTATTAAGATATTGTTTTATAGTGGGTTTATGATTTTTTGGAGTAAAAACTCAATAAGTTCACAAATAAAGAATTATGCACTATTAGTTTTTCTAATGAGAGTGGTTAGTTTTATTGGTTTGTAAAAACGTCAATCAGCCGTTAATATAGCCACATCTTCTGAATACTGCTGCACAGTTTCAAACGAGATGGTACTTGGGAAAAGCCTTCTCGAATCAGATAGAGAATCTGTCACTGCGAATATGCAGTTAGATTGTCGATTTGTTCCTCCTTCAACTTGTATTTCAACCCGCTCAATTGAGCGGGTTTTTTTTGCCTGATGGAAAGTGGCGTTCCGCCGCTTTCCGTCAGGCAAGGGTTTTACTCCACAGTCAAAATCTTAAGCGTATTGGTCGCACCAACAGTTTTCATCATATCGCCATGGGTGAGAATGATTAAATCGCCAACCTGTACGGCACCTTGGGCTTTTAATGTCTCCAGAACGCCATCAACTAAGTTTTCCA
>JBLGCB010000126.1:0-15319 GCA_047617105.1 Phenylobacterium sp.
AGGGCTGAGTCCATTTTGCCCCCTAACTGCGTTACAGCTCGTTTAAATAGAATAACTATTAGTCTCTCACAGTGCCTTGTTAGTGAACAAAATGGATCTCAGCAGTACTATATATGAAATATCAACACGCCCTAGCTGTCATCAAGGTTTTTACTGAGTTGAACAACCTGCTCAATGGTTAATTGAGTGGTTTTGGCTATTTGTTGATGTGTTAGCAGTCCGCTACGCAATAGTTCAAGGGAAATGCGCTTTTGTGCTTCATCAAGCCCTTCTTGCTTAGACGTTTCAATGACGTTAAATAAATCACGATACTCTTTTAAACTTCTTTGATAGTGCGCTTGTTCTTCTTTATCTAAAGCCGCTATTCTGGCGGTTTCAAAGCCTTGATAAATAATGTCACCGAGAAATAATTCCGGAATATCCTCCAATGAAGATAAATTTTTGAGAAAATATAACCAACGATCAAAGTGACTGTCGAGTTGTTCAAGGGTTTTATTGAAATTGGGCATTTCAATATAGATATACTTCAATTTATCGTAAAACACCTGGTTATTCTGGTTTTTCAATTGCACGGTGTGGATAACTTGAGGATCTTTATTATGAGGGTTAAAGGTGAAATCGAGGATGCCAATACAATATACGGCTTTGAGTTTGAAGTTCCAATTGCCTTTTTTTGCTTGTTCTTGTATCGGAAAAGTCGTGTAATAAATACTGCGGTCTTTAAAGTAGTTTTGCTTGGCCTTCTGCATTTCAACGACAAAGTGCTCATCGTTGTCGTTGGTGCAGAAAATATCAAACACGGCTTTGCGTTGTTGGCTGCTATCAGGCAGCTTTTCGCTGTTTTTAAAGGTTAGGTCAACAATGGTTTCTTTATCACCAAGCACATCATTTAAAAAGCTGATCAATAGCTTTTTATTTTTTTCTTCGCCAAACAGTTTTTTAAAACCAAAGTCGGTATAAGGGTCGATGAACGTTAGCATGATGGGCTACTCATTGAATGAAATAACAGGCTAAATTATTACAGATAGGTTAGGTAAATGCAACCACTAAATTGGATGTATATACAGCTATTTATGTTTGAAAATAAAACGATAAAAAGAAGGCCGCGAAGCCTCCTTAACAATAACACTCCGATGAAGTTTAGTGATTCAGCAATTGCCCTTTGCTATTGATCGGCACTTTGCGTGGTTTCATCGCCTCGGGTACTTCCCGAGCCAGTTCAATGTGCAATAAGCCATTTTCAATGCTGGCGTCAGTCACTTTGACAAAGTCATCAAGCTGGAATTTACGCTCGAAATTGCGATTGGCGATGCCCTGGTACAAAAACTGGTGCTTGGGTTCGGCCTCGGCTTTCACTTGTGCTTCTCCCTCTCCCTCGACTTTCTCCGGGGTTTTAGTGCCAGTGACCACCAACTGATTTTGGCTAGATTCGAGGCTCAGTTCATCTTCGCTGAATCCGGCTACCGCCATGGTAATGCGGTATTTATCCTCGGCCAGTGATTCTACGTTGTATGGCGGATAAGACGCCTGTCGCTTT
Organism: Phenylobacterium sp.; assembly: GCA_047617105.1. Classification (GTDB taxonomy): domain Bacteria; phylum Pseudomonadota; class Gammaproteobacteria; order Enterobacterales; family Alteromonadaceae; genus JABSOG01. The sequence continues at coordinate 1,538 of JBLGCB010000126.1, forward strand.
TGCTGCTGCGCTTGCTGCTTGTGACTGTGTTGTTGCCTTCTTTCTTGCTGTTGAAGCTGGCAGGCTTGATTGACCTGAGAAGCCAGTTGCTCAAAGCCAATGAAAGAGCGGTAAAGTGGAGATAAGTTTAAGTTTTGCATAATAATATCCTCAATGCTTTTTACCTAGCGAATTAGCCTTGGTAAAAATAAGCAATATTTATAGTGTGCCCTTCATAATGAACGAGCATTTATGTTACTGGTTTTGCCAGGTCCCATACGGCAACCTGACGGGTTACTTATGTTGTAAATAAAACACTAAAAGCCGACGACCGAGCCTAAGCGAGGTCGATGGATTTTCGTCCATTAATGGCAATCTTGCGTGGCTTAAGCGCTTCGGGAATTTCTCGCTCCAGTTCAACGTGCAGCAAACCATTTTCGATGCTGGCGTCGATGACCTTGACGAAATCGCCCAACTGGAATTTGCGTTCGAAGTTGCGCTCGGCAATACCCTGGTAGAGAAATTGTTTCTCTTCGACTGATTTGGCTTTGGTGCCTTTGATGATCAGGTGATTTTGCTGAGTTTCGATGTCGAGTTCATCTTCGACAAACCCGGCCACAGCCATGGTTATGCGGTATTTGTCTTGGGCCAGCAATTCAATGTTGTATGGGGGATAAGCAGGTTGTTTTTCCTGTCGGGTGGCAGTGTCCATCAGTGAGGCTAAGTGATCAAAGCCGATAAATGAACGGTACAGTGGTTTTAAATCTAGGTTTACATCTAAGTGACGCATAATGATATCCTCAATAATTTCAATCTCAATATCCTATAAAGGGTCTGAGAAAGAATAAGCAATATTTAATGTGTGCTCTTCATAATGAACGAGCGTTATATCTTGTATCTTACGTTTGGTCCCTTGCGGCAACCTACAACATATCTATGGTCGGGGAGGGGAATTATCAAGGATAAAACTGAATTTATTTTATGGCTTATTATTTTTATTGAACAAAATCAGTTGTTTAAGTCATTAAAAAAATTGCCACATGATTGGCTAATATTACCGTAATAAATCAAAGGTGATTTTTGATCATTTTAATGAAAGTAAAGGGCATCATTAGAACGCTATATTTTTTTTAATGGTGGAGAATGATGCATATCTAGGCTTTTGCCATCGCCTAACTTCGCGACTTTCATTCACCAATCCATCTGTTGCGGTTACCCAAAAGAAAACTCCTCTTTGTGTCCAGTATTCAATTGAAATTATTTGTAACTTTATTAGAGCTATTACTCTAAACCCTATATACCTTATACCCTGTACCTCACAGCCGGGTTGGGCACAGAATTAATTCTGTCTATATGGTCAATATCAGTTAAGACTGCGATTATGTTACTTGACTGTTACAATTAATTTGCATTATCATTACTGGTATGAGGAGCGAGTCGGACCAATGACCACAAGGATTGAAAGCAAATCACAAGGAAAGAGACGAGGCGACAAGGACAGAAGCCAAGCCACACAAGGACTGAATTAAACCACAAGGACTGAAAATGTACGTCAAGGACTGATACTAAATTTCAAGGATTGAGAGCAAATTTTAAGGATTGAAAGCAAGCTTCAAGGATTGAGAGAAAACGTCAAGGATTGAAAACTAACCACAAGGACAGAAAATAAATTTCAAGGATTGAGAACAAACTTCAAGGATTGAGAACAAACTTCAAGGATTGAGAACAAACTTCAAGGATTGAGAGAAAACGCCAAGGACTGAGAACAAACGTCAAGGATTGAGAGAAAACATCAAGGATTGAGGACTAACCACAAGGACAGAAATAGCCAACAGGGTTGTAAGCAGGACAGAAGTCTTGCAGGCCAGTACCAAGGATCGACGATTTAAGGACCCGATTGAAACCTTATCAAGGATTGGTGGTAGGAAACTTTATATACCGCTTGACCACAAGACGCTGGCACAATCAGCGTTAATCGTCAGTCAGTCTCTCACCATAACCGCCCCCCCTCTATAAATTCTCCACTTCCGCCACTGACTGATGAATATCAGCCAAGCCATGATTGGTTTGCACCATGTTAGGATGACTTTTGGCGTTATCTAACGCAAAAGCGGTGGTGACGGCTAATGTCTGAATCATATGTTGCTGGTGTTCGTTGTAGGCGTATTTTTCACAGCTTTGCACGGTCATTACCCCAATCGCTCGGTCTGCTACAATCAACGGCCAATACATCACGGTCACGGTGGGTTTACCAAAGGTTGGCGTGGGCATGGGGTCGTCGCCGAAGTACTCAGAATAATCCAAGTTATAATCATTGAGGATCAGCGGTTTTTTATGTTCCATACACCAAACGGCCGGACGGTTGGTTTCTTTCATCGACATAAATAACGCGGGCACCAAATCACCGCCAACCACCGATAGCGGGTATTCGATGATCTGTTGCTCGGGTTTATAATGACCAATGGTAAAGACATCAATGTCCATCAGTTGGCTGAGTCGGTCATAAATGGTGCTGAGTAAGGCATTGATGTCTGGCATCGCGCTGATTTGGCTGCATATATCACTTAGGGCTGACAGTTTACGATTTGACTTGAGCAAAGAGGTGGTACGGTCAGTGACTTTGCGCTCAAGTTGGCGATTGATACAGAGAAACTTAAGCTGAGTTTCGACCCTTGCCAACAACTCATGCTGGGTCACGGGTTTACTGAGGTAGTCGTTGGCTCCCACGGCAAATCCTTGCACCAAATCGACCACCTGATTTTTGGCGGTTAGAAATATGATTGGTAAACTATTGATACTGCGTTTTTCTCTGAGCTTTTGACACACCTCATAACCAGACATTTGCGGCATCATCACATCCAGCAAAATTAGGTCAAAGGGGCCATCATGCTTGATTAGCTCAAGTGCTTGTTCACCCCCTGAGGCTTCTACCAACTGATAACGTTGTTTACGCAGGTGGTTAGATAACACCTGACGATTAATCGGTTCGTCATCGACCAGCAGAAGGCGAAAGTGGCTGCCGTCAAATTCATCATGATGAACGTCAAATGCTTGATCTTCTTCAGGAAGCATAAGGCTGGCAGGCAAGCCAATGGGGATATCGGTAATGATATCAGCCGAGATGTTATCCTGTGCGTTGTTGTTATTGCTGTTATTGATGCTGTCTTCGAGAAAATGCAACCGTGACACTTGCTGATAATGGCTGGCGTCAAGAGTGCCTTTTTCTTTACAGGCATCTAGGCTAAAGCTAAAGGTTGAACCCTTGTCGGGTTTAGATTTTACACTGAGTTTGCCACCATGCAGCTGCACCAGTTGCTGGCTAACCGTCAGCCCCAATCCAGTGTTGTTACAAGCACTGTCTTGGTTATTGTGCTGTGGCGCATCTTGCATGATGCTGTCGTTGGCTTGGTTAAGTGCGTCAAAAATCACTGCTAGCTGATCTTTGGCCATGCCGATACCGGTGTCTTTGACGCTGATTTTGATTTTTTGTTTGACCATATGCGCGGTAATGGTGATTTCACCGCTGTTGGTAAACTTAATCGAATTGTCCACCAGATTGTGCAAGATTTGCTGTAAACGGGCTTCATCGGCCATCACCGCAGGAAAATCTTCTGGCACCGCATTAATTAAGCTCACCGCTTTGTCGCCCAGTAACGGCCGAGACAGGGTTAACACTTCATCTGCTAAGGTATAGAGAGCCACCGGGTGGGTATGCAACATCAGGTGGTGGTCTTTAAGGCTGGAGAAATCAAGAATATCGTTGACCAGATTGGCTAGGCGTTTGCCGCTGGCCACTATCATCGCTAGGTTGGCATTGCTGGTTTTTGACTGGGGACCACCAACACCGTCGATTAACGATTCGGCCAAACCGGTAATGCCGTTTAAGGGGGTACGTAACTCGTGAGCGGTATTGGCCAGAAACTCATCCTTAAGGTGATTGACTTGAGTCAGCTTGAGGTTGAGGGCCTGCTGGTCATGGATTTTACGCCTCAACACCTGAAACAAACCAATGCCCAGTGCCGCTAGGGCGAGGCCATAAGCACTATAGGCCCACCAAGTTTGCCAAGTGGGCGGTACTATGGTGATCTTCAGGGTTTTGGCTTGTGGATTCCAAAAACCATCGGGATTGGCAGCTTTGATTTGCAAAGTATAATGACCCGGCGACAAATTGTTATAACTGGCATATCGATTATGAGCGTCGGTAACAATCCAATTTTTATCCCAACCTTGCAAGCGATAGCTATATTGTTGTTTCATCGGGTTGGCAAAACCCAGTGCGGTAAAGCCAAATGACAGCTGATTTTGTTGATAGCCCAGGGTGATTTCAGTGAGTTCGTCAATGGCTTTGCTGAGCACCAAACCACTGTTATTGACGGACTTAGTGTCGGCGACTGAGGCCGCTGAAGGTTTGGCCGTGGTAGCTGACGGATCGGCGATGGGCACGCTTTGATTAAACAGTCTGAAATCGGTGAGGACAACGGTGGGTTGTTGCTGATTATCCTTTACTTTCCTAGGGAAAAAGCGTTCAAAACCATTGACGCCACCAAAAAACAATTCGTCTTGCTGGCTGCGATATACTGCGCCTGTGCTAAACAGATTGTTTTGCAGGCCATCATTGATATCATAGTTTCTGAAACTTTCGGTCGACATATAGAATTTGCTTAGCCCTTTATTGGTGCTGATCCACAGCTGACCCTTGGTGCCTTCGATAATGGCGTGAATGGTATTGTCACCAAGGCCGTCTTTTTCGCTGTAGTGGATAAATGCGCCCCGTTTGGCATTGTATTTATTCAGCCCATCTTTGGTGCCGACCCAAAGCCAGCCTTTGCTGTCTTCAAAGATGGTGTTAACACCATTGTCGCTGAGACTGTGAAAATTGGCTGGTTGATGTTGCCAGCGGACAAAACGTTGATTCTCTGGTTCGTAACGATTTAGGCCGCCATCGGTGCCGATCCACAGTTCGCCACGGCTGTTTTCGTAAATAACGTTAATATTATCGTGGCTGATGCTGTTTGGATTGGTTGGTGAATGACGAAAATGCTTGAATTGTCCGCTGTTGCTGTCGTAGCGGTTGAGTCCACCGCCATAGGTGCCAAGCCATAATGCGCCTTTACTGTCAGCAAATAGGGTCGTGACCATATCATTACTCAGGCTGGTGGGATTGTTTTCATCGTGGCGGTAATGCTCAAAATGGCCGGTTTTATGATCGAGTTTATTGAGCCCGCCGCCCCAAGTGCCGACCCAGAGGTTCTTTCGCTTATCTTCTGCGATGGCCATGACTGCATCGTGACTTAAGCTGTTGGGGTTGTCGTCTTGATGCCGTAAATGTTCAAAGTGCCCCGCTTGTTTATCATAGTGGTTTAACCCGCCGCCATAGGTGCCAACCCACAGGCTGTTATTGCTGTCTTTGATAATGCTGGTGACGGTATTGTGGCTGAGGCTGTTGGGGATGGATTCTTCATGGCGATAGTGGTCAAAAGCATGGTTGGCCGCATCATATTGGCTAAGGCCGCCATCAAAGGTGCCAAACCATAGCCGACCTTCATTATCTTCGCTGATGGATAATACCGCATTATCACTGAGGCTGTGGGGATTGCTCGGCTGATGTTTGAAATGCCTGAAGCGTCGGGTCTGACTGTTATACTGATTCAGACCACCGTCCCAAGTGCCTGCCCAGAGAAAACCACGGCTGTCTTCATATATTGAGTAAACTGTATCGTGGCTGAGGCTGCGGGGTTCGTTGGCATCGTGACGAAAGCTTTCGAAGTGTTGGGTGGTGGCATAATAACGGTTAAGACCACCGCCATAGGTGCCGACCCACAGAATGCCACTGGAATCTTGGAAAATGGATAACACCACATCGTTACTGAGGCTATCCGGATTACCTGGCTGGTGGCGAAAATGCTTAAACTCCCGAGTGGTGGGGTTAAATTGGTCTAATCCTGCGCCCCAGGTGCCAATCCATAACATGCCTTGTTTGTCTTCATGCAGGGTGATAATGGCATCGTGGCCGAGGCTGTTGCTGTCTGTGCTGTTATGGCGGAAATGGTCAAAATGGCCGCTTTTGCGATCGAAGCGATTAAGGCCACCACCCCAAGTAGCGACCCAAAGCACGCCTTTGGCGTCTTCATGAATGTCGAACACGGTATCATGGCTAAGGCTGCGAGGGTCGTCTTTATCATGACGATAATTAATAAAACGCCGGGTTTGGCGATCAAACCGACTCAGTCCGCCGCTCCAGCTGCCGATCCAAAGAAAGCCATTTGAGTCTTCAAACAAAGTGCGGATATGACTGCCTGAAATCGAATCTGCATCAGCCGGATCATGTTTGAACACTTTAAACTCGTAACCATCATAGCGCACCAGACCTTCCTGAGTCGCAAACCACATAAAGCCCTTGCTGTCTTGTAAGGTATCATAAATGGGCGCGTGCGAGGTTTCTTGGGTGATGGTCAGCCGTTCGAACAGGGGAGAATATCCCGAGGGCGCTGCTAAGGCTTGGCAAAGGGGCAGGGCACCGAGTAAAACCATGGCTGCAAAGCGGTGTGATATCAATCTAAATAAAGCGCGCGGCAAAGACCGTAATATAGAGTATGAAAACGCTGCTGTCATTGAAGAGTTAAACGGTATCAGGCACATATTATTGCTGCTTTTTGCTGATTTAAGGGTTATCTGATTGTTAAGCTTAGCCCATTGTCAGGTAGAATCCAGAGAAAAAGGGAATTGAGTCGCGGGTTTAACCACAATGTGGGATAAGAGTGTGGTTTAAAAAGGAGGTATGGGCGGGCACGTTGTCCCGCCGATGATTATGTCTGGTGTTTAAGGCATCAACAAGTTTTCATAGCGGACAATTTGTCCATTACCCAGCCATGGGTGACCATCGGTAAAAGAACTGACAATGTCTTTGTCGCCGTCATTATCCAAATCCTCAACAATCATCGAGTTTAAGGTCAGTTGCGGATCATAACTGGCGATGAATTTTATTGACGAAAAAGTCCCGTTAGCCCAATTCTTGATCCACAGTATTTGCTGATTGTTGCTGCTAAAGACAATATCCTGATGGCCGTCATTATCTATATCTGCAATAACGGTGTTCGATAACTTGTAGGGCAATTCTAAGATCAATTGATGGTCAGCAAAGTTACCGCTGCCATCATTTAAAAACAAGCGATACTGATTGGCGATGGTTGTTCCACTGTTGCTGGTTAGCCGTTCTAAGGCCAGGATGTCGATGTGTCCGTCATTGTTAAAGTCGCCACTGTGATTAATAAACTGAGATTGACTATCAGGGTCAGTTCGAAAGAGCAGGTTATTGACTGACAAGGTGCCATCGCCACTGTTCATGGCCAGTTTAAGTTGCTGGTTGCCGCCAGCATCAAAATTACTAAACACCATCTCACTGGCACCATCATGATTAAAGTCGTTAAACATCAAGTAGCTGGGTTGGTCGATGCTAGGGTTACCCCAGTTTAGTGATTGCTGGGTAAAACTGCCATTACCGCTATTTTCGAAAAAATGGATGTCATAGGTATGGCGACTGGTGTTAGACACCTTGGTCACCACATCCAAATGGCCATCACCGTTAAAATCGGTCACATAGGGGCTTGGCACTGGACCGCCGCGAACCGGATCGATTGTTCCAAAACTGTCATGGATAATCTGTGGCGCAGAGAAAGATTGCGGCCCCAATTGTTCCAGCCATGCTAGATTGTAAGAAAAACCATCATAACCAGTTTGAATGATGTCTAACGCTTGATCGCCATCAAAGTCGATGACAACAGCAGGGTAATGTGCCAATTCAGTGGCAAACGCAATGGTTTCGAATTCACCGTTTTCGCGGTTTTTAAATTGGATGATTTTAGAATTCGGTGATGATTCGGTGGCTGCTTTTATCGCCAATATACTGCCCCAGCCTTGGTTATTGTTAATGTCGGCCATTAAACGCTGTGCCGGACTGTTATCGATAACAGTCGCCGTATCTGCGAACAGGGGAGGGGCAATAAGGGTGATATTGGATTCATCTGTGGCGGTTGCGCCATCATTGTCGGTGACCATGAGCGCAAATGACAACAGTTTATCAGTGCGGACATTGGGGGTGGTAAAAGTGGTTGATGACTGGGTGGCGTCGGTTATAGTGACATCAGGCCCTGCGGTTTGGCTCCACTGATAACTGACAATGCTGCCATCAGCATCAGTGCCTGAACCTATGAGTGACCCCTGAGTTTGCTGGGTAATGGTTTGGTCTTCTCCAGCATTGGCGGTGGGCAGTTGATTGACATTCAATACGGTAATATCAACGGTATCGCTGGCGCTAGCCCCCTCATTGTCGGTGGTCTGTAATTGAAATGTCAGTACTTCATCACTGGTGATTTCAGGTGTGGTAAAGGTGGTGGTCGCTGAATCTGGTTGAGCTAGTGTGACCTGAGTACCTGCGGTTTGGGTCCACTGGTAACTGGTTATACTGCCATCAGTATCAGAGCCTGATCCCGCTAGTGATACTTGGGTTTGTTCATTTACGTTCTGATCTGCGCCTGCACTTGCCGTTGGTGCAACATTTGCTGGTGGCGTTACCAGTGGAATGGTGGGTGGCGTTGTTGACGAACTGCCGCCGCCACAACCGGACAATATAAACAAAATGGATGGTGTGATAATCTTTGTGAGTTGTCGCACTGACATGGTCATACGTTCCCTAAATACAATTTTACAAGTGAGGTGAAATAGTATCACTACTGACCAAGTAGATTCAAATTTAACATCAAAAATAGTCCGTTAAGTCCCATGACATCAACAGAGACTTTGCCGCATGTGAGGTGTAATAAATAGGTCGAGTATGGATATGACTGTCTTTCAATCCACCGACCAGATCACACAGTTTATAGGCCATTTTAGGGGCGTAATTATCGATATACAAAGTCAAACTTTTGGCTTTGGTATTTTTGCCGCTTTTTATTTCTATGGGAATAATATCACCGAGCGCATTGGTGACCAAAAACTCCAATTCAGCCTTATTGCCACTTTGCCACGCGTAGGTTGACGTTACCCCAGTAGATAAAAGCTCGTTCTGAGCAAAGTTCTCAGCCATATAACCTTTGTAAGCAAAGGATTGCTCAATTACTTGCGGGTACGGGCAATTGATTAGCGCATGTAATATGCCGATATCGTGGATAAACAGCTTAAATCGACCATCTTGTTCGTAGGCATAAAGTGGGCTTGTTGGTTTTCCATCAATGATTGGTGATTTGCTGATAAGGTTGGTGCTTGCTAGGTAGTCTATTAGTGATTGGAAATCGCGATATCTGCTCTTGCCTTTAATGATGTCGCTAAATTTAAAGCGTTTGACGTTGGTGTCGACGGCGGCACTGAGTTGCTTAGGGATATTTCTGAAAACCGCTTCTAATTGCGCGGCGATAAATTTGTTCTTGGCATCATACTTACCAAAATCTCGGATATATCCTTTAATCAAATCGGTTTGTATTTTTCTGACTTCACGGGTTTTTTTAATGATGGCTGAATCACTGGTAAACCATTTTTTGACTGCCGCAGGCATTCCACCAACAAACAGATGTTGCCGATAGAGCTCTGTTAACTTTTCGTGCACGGTATCATTTCTGATTTGCTGTTCAAATGCTCTGGTCAGTGGCGCGTTACCTGCGGCCATCACAAACTCATAAAAAGACATCGGATATAAGGTTAACTCATACGCTTGACCCACAGGGTAACGTTCAATTAAGCCAATATTCGACCCTGATGCACATAAGTAAACATCCGGCCTTTGCTCCTTAAAATATTTGAGACTATTGAGTGCATCCTGACACAGGCCGATTTCATCGAAAAATAATAAGTCGGTGACCGGATTAAAATCCTGACCGATAAATATAGCAATCCGATCAAGCAATTCATTGGCTTTGATAGAGTCTGAGAAGAGATTTTTGGCCCCGGGGGTGTCTTCAAAATTGATTTTAAACACCTTGTCAAAATGATGCTGACCAAACAAATGTTCTATTAAGTAGGATTTCCCTACCTGACGCGCACCATCAAGCATAACAGGGATTCTGTCAGACGAATTTTTCCATTCAATTAAAGTGTCAAGCAGGTTACGTTTCATCGTCTGCCTCTTGGCCTTTGAGTAAGTCAATTAACTATGACAATTACTATAAGCGATTTTTGCAGTTAAAACAAAGAGAAAAGAAAAATTAAAACACATTATGGATAGCAATAAATAGCCTGATTTGACGATTTTTGATAGGAATAAACAGCTTGGTTTGACTATTTTGGATAGGAATAATTGACCGGGTTTGACTATTTTAGATAGGAATAAATGGCCCACATTTTATACTGACCATCGGCTCTAATCAATTGGGAGATAAGGGGGGCGTTTTCCACAATCACCCCTAATTTAGTCACAACAATAATGTTGGTTTAGGAGTACTTTGGTAAGAGTTCCCAGCACAATGAAAATTCTCCGTCCGCAGCAACGAATCGAACCGCATAACTCATCATTCAGAACTTAGAGAACATCAACTGACACCATAAAGAAAACTTTTTATCGGTGATAAAGTATGTGCCTTGTTCTTTGTCCACCATTTCGTTTTTCATCAAGGCTTTGAGCGCCGCCAACAGTGTTTGTTTGCTGGTATTAAGCTGACCCAGGGCATCAAGGCGAAATAAGCCGTTGCCGTTAAACAGTATAATGGCTTTAAGGGCGGCTTTTTGCGATTTGGTTAGATGTTCATAAATCATCCGGTATTCGCCATCGCTTTGTTTTACCATGGTCGTCAGCACCTCTGTTACAACTTGTTTATCAATTTGTTTATCACTAGGCACAGCCAGATAGAAAAAATGATAGCAGGCTTGTTGCAACAATTTCGATTCACCATCAACTTGCTCAAAAAGATAATCAAAAGCTGTTCTCGATAAATGCCCCGTCAGGTGATGATTGGCAAACTGAAAAAACACATCAGGTTCAATGGCATTGAGTTCGATACCGGTGGCCATTGAAAACAGCGGTTTGCTGTGGTGGGTAAACAGGCCGGTTAACAGGTGTTTTTTTGAGCCACAAAAGATATAGCTGATATCGTGGTGTTGGATATACTTGCGGATCACCGCATCAATTTTCTTTTCTTTAATATCACTAATTTGTTGAAACTCATCAAAAGCAACAACCACCTTGATATTGTGGTCGGCTGCATATTGCACCAGACCATTAAAGGTGTCTTCAATCAACTCATCAAAATCTCGGCTGGCAAGGGTAGGGCTGAATGCCGGGTTGCCGGACTGGTCAATATTGATGCCAAAATGCACTTTTTTAAAATACTTAACCAGTTGTTGAGAGGCCGTTTTTAAAGACAGTTTCATCGATTTTGCCGAGGCCTGATAAAACAGTTTGGCAAAGTCATTGGCCGTTAATATTTCGAATAAATCGACGTAGATGGTAATAAATTGTGTTTGGTCAAAGTGATGGCCGAACAATTGCTGAATCAATGAAGACTTACCGTAACGTCGTCTGGAATACAGTAGTATATTTTTGCCATCGCCACACAACTGTTTCATTGTGGCAATCTCGTTGTGTCTGCCGCAGAAGCTTGAACCAGTGGCAAAATTATCATACCTGAATGGATTTTTCATGGCGGGTATTCCAAAAGCGAAAACATGAGTTTTATTATAATTGATGAGTAAACAAAGGCAAGTAAACAAACAGCGGTAAAAAAAATTCTTTACCGCAGTTTTTTACTTTTTCTTAAAAAAGAAGGAGGGCCAGGTCTTGCAATCATACATTCATGACATTAAAAGAAGGAGGGCCAGGTCTTGCAATCATACATTCATGACATTAACAGGAACGAAAAGCATGAACCACTGCTAATGCTGATGAATGTTGCAAAGCGTAAGATCACTTCATACCGTTGTGATCAATATTAAAAGTGTGTGATTGCAAGACCTGGCCCCGGCTTAATCAGACCTGTAATTAGCCTAACATCACTTGATCTCAACCCTGTTTACCGCTATCGTGACCCGCAATAACAATCACCAAATAATGAGCACTAAAAAATGAAATCTTACCTGAATAAAATATTGTCAATATTGATGTTACTACTCAGTCCGTTGGTTTGTGCAGACATGGCGGATATTGCCGCGCTTGACGGCAGAGTTAGTGTCAGAGTCAGCCAGATTGAACAGCTGAACTTGCTGCTTAACTCGGATGAAATCGACACCCTCAAAGCAGATATGATCAGTGAAGAAATCAACACCACCAACCTGACGGCTGAGCAAGCCAGCGAAAAGTATCAACTCTCATCCCATCTGACCCGTTATATTCATATGAAAACCCTAAATTATGGCCTATATAGTGGCGGTGGCGATGGTCTTGAGCCGCCAGAATAAGCAGGTGCAGAGATGATGACAGAATTACTGTTAACGATGGGAAAATGGACTTGGATCATTGAATTTGTATCGCTTTGCCTGTTTGTTGGTATTTCGATTCAAGATAAAAAGGTTGGTTCAAGCGTGGTGGCCTTGTTGATTGTGGTGGTGCTTGGCGGGCTGATGAGACAATACGCGCCTCATTTATACGCCATAACAGACCCAGAATACCAAGCGTGGGTGCGATTTGCTTGGTATATGGGTTTTACCGCAATATACGCTTTTGGCATGTTTATACTCACTAAAGTGCATTTAACGTTTATGCTGCGTTTTAGTTTTATGGCCAAAACGGTGTTATTCGGCTATTTTGTTGCCGGGCAGTTGCAGCTGTTTAGATATGCAGAACGTGCCATTGGAAAAACGGATTATTTGCAGCAGGTATATCAAGTGGGTATACCAACCATCAATATTGGCATTGCCATCACAGCGTTATTTTTTGCTGTGGTGATGGTGATATCCAAAATTCGAATTCAACAAGGTAAATCACTATTGCTAATAAAGGAAAAAAGGGGCAAGTGCTTGTTCAGTAATCAACAGCCCCAAACCCCAATAACCCGAGTCTGATATTCCAACTCTTGCTGCCAGATTTTATCATCCCACGAGATTTTTCGATCACGATTAAAAATCACCAAGTGGGCTTCTGAGGCACCGATCTTGTCAGCGTAGTCTGCGGTTTGTTGCAGTCCTTTATTAATCGTTGTGTCCAGTGCGTTACGCAAAATTTTCAGTTCAATCACAATGCGTTGCACATCACCATAAAAGCCTTTATCGGTTGTTGGCCACTCAATCGTCAAATCCGTTCTTTTGCGGCCAAGGGCATATTCTCTGTTTATTCTGCCCCCGCCATTGACAACCCGTTGTAAAAAAGCCTGCATTAACAGCTGTGGCCCAGCTTCTTTATAGTCAAAGCGTTCCAACCAAACTTCTGAATTTTCGCGAAAAAACTGCTGAAAAGCACAGAGCAACTTTGGTATATCGATACAATTATTGGCATCAAGATACCAAGCCTGATCTTGCTCAATGGCCATTTGACTGCCATAAGATAACTCTCTGGGGATCACTTCCTGATAGATTCGGTTGGCAATCGTTAATGCGCCATTACGGGCACGCTTAACTAACCCTAGGTCAACCACGTATTCAACATCATCAGGCTTCATTTGATGCTCGCTTTCACCTTGAAGCATTGGCGCAATCACCGAGTGAACTCTCGATTCTTTAAGTTTATCGCTTAGTTGATGTAAATGCGTAGTTCGGGCATAAATCAGTTTTTCGCGGGCTGTATAATACTCGTCAAGGCCAAGGATTTTGCTGCGATCCCGGTTTCCTTTTTCCTTCCATACCATTTGATGACCTAGCGCATTCACCAACCAAGGTTGTCCTTGGCTA
>JBLGCB010000127.1:0-15003 GCA_047617105.1 Phenylobacterium sp.
CCATGGGTTACTATGGGGATTAAATGCCAAATTTAGAACAAAAATAATAATCAAAAGAATTAGTCTTTTTTCATATTTGGACTTATATCGGGTGTTAAATAAGATTTTTTATAGGGGGAGCTTCATTGTAGGGGGCGGATTTCTTTCAGGCAAAAAAGAGCTCCCACTCTTACGTATTATTACTAATACTGGAGGAAGCCGTTCTTATTTGAATTATGGCCAGGTTTGCTGAATAAAGCAACCAAGCATTGGCTAATGAATTAACCTGGTATCAGATTCCCCCCTATTGTTTGATTTGGCTACGCCAAATATCGCGGCGAGACACACGCTCCTACCGCGATACTTTCAGGCTTTGTGCGCTTCTCTTTGGTTTTAACCCCGGCCAAAAGATACCAAATCAGCCAATAAAAAAGACACTCCTAGCGATTTCAACACAGGCAACAATCGAAAGCTGTTTGTTCTCAATACTTTTTGGTGCTGAATGCCAGACAAATGATTTAGCCATACGCCCTCTATCACTTGGGATCTGTTATTAGGTATCTAAAGCAGTAGCAATCCAACCGTGACCTTTAGCCACTTTTAGTCCTGCTTTAGTAGGAACCGGTCCTAAAACCCTACTGCTGACCACGCTTACCTCCAGACCCGAATTTATTTCCCCAAACATGTTGACCTATAATCTTTTTGAGACTATCTTTGCTCTCGTGTCTAAAAACAAAAAAGGAAACGTAATGAAAACCCATCGAATAAAAACAAAACAAAGCTTAATCGTCAGTGCCATATTTTTGCTTGCGTCATCAAGCTGTTATGCCAAAAAGGTTGTGATCACCCCGGTTGATGGGGTGAGTTTACATGAGATTATGCTAGAAATAAGCACCTACCGTACATGTATGGATGAGGTCCAAACAACGGCCACTAAGAGAGGAAGAAGCGCATACAACAAAGCACAATCACAACAATGTCATGATGCGTTTGTCGGTCTTGGCCAATTAGTCGATAAGCATTCACTCAAATCTATTGATAACCTCAGTTGGCATAGATGGCGAAAACGTGAGTTTAGCCCAGCGTTTTCTACTGATCGCCTGTTGAAGAACCCCTCAGCCCTCCTCAGCGGGGTGAAAAAATGAAAAATAAATCATCTATGCCACTTTTTGCCCTTGTGCTCACCTTTTTGGTATTTAGCACATCAGCCAATGCAAGCCGGGCTTTAACTGGTCCCACGTCATCCACCACTGGCAACTACACCATTTCTTCTGTCAGTAATATATGTGGACAAACACTGTCTGAATACAAGCTAACAGAGAATAACAGAACCATTCAAACAGGTTGCAGTATATCAAAATCGTTTAGCAATAAATCTTCGGGCACTTATGCCTATGTTTTGATGGAATGTGAGTACGACAGCGAATTCGACAGGGAGTTCTGTGTTGGCGGGGCCATGCATACCGTTGTTGTTTCCTCTGATGGTGGCACAAACCCCAACGGCGATAATCAGGTTCGTTTAGGTCAATACGATAATGATGGTCTGACTGATATCTTTGTTGATTCTGTCGCCAGTAATCCTTATGTATTGCGCCAACTCAGTAACAAAAGCTTTCAGCTCATCGCTGGCCTGTCTTCTTCGCAAATAACCACTTATTCTACTTGGCCATTGGTCACCGATATTTTGGTTCATTTAAGTGATTTTAATGCCGATGGTACTAATGATTTGATGTTGGCCAATGTATCCAGTTACATTTTGGGTGCCCATGATCAGGTGGTTATTTCACAGTATAATGGCAATGCCTATTCGCATCCGCAGTCTGTTAGCGCATTAACAGCTGCCAAACAAAGGTTTCTAGTTGAAACACTAGCCCTGTCGCAAGATAACAATTACTTGCTTAGAACCATGTTAGAGAAAGGTGCTTATAGCCAAACGTCTCATGGTTATGCGGTGGCATATTTCAACACGGCCTATTTGCAAATTTTTCAAATGAGTTATAACGGCAGTATCTATGTTGATTTAAATGACGATCCCTGGGATGACAGCCAACCCCCGGCCAGTTGCTCAATCTATACCTGCCAATTTGATGCTGCTGGCGGTCAGTGGCAAATGTATGTTTACGCACAGATTATAGAAACAATTTTTGACTATTCTATTTTCGACCCTAACACCGTGCAGCTTGCCAATAAAATTGACAAAGTTAGAGTTGGCACTGCAACCCTTGATGAGCTATTAGCCATCATAGCCGGGGTGGTTGGGCCAGTTTCTTGCAATGGCATAACATCAGATCAAGTGGATGTATTTGATTCTGTGCATAATTACAACTACTTTAAGACTAATACCTGTACGTTTGCCGTGTTGGCTAGGTATCTTAATGGTCTGAGTATTAAAGAAATTATTGATGATGGCAATAAGCGGTTGCAAATGAGGGCTAGAAAAATCCGAGAAGAATGGTGGAAGCCATTCTATCATGCTGTGATTAGTGACAGCTCAAAAGAAACTTGGTTTAGTGGTTTACCTAGCGATCTGGGCACAAAATTAATTGGTCACAAAAGCTCTTTCTATGACCGACCAGAGTTAACTCTGGTTGTGGGATTTATTAACACCACCCTAACTCAAGAAGCGGCGATAGCTAAAATAGAAGCAGCCACAGTCTTTTATGATGATGATTTGGATTACTACTTGGCTCCTTTGCCATTAACGTCTTATTATAATTCTAATGGTTATGCCAAAGGGTTGATTAATTTGGTTGGTACTGTCACAACCATTGGGGCTTTTGGTGCACCAGGGATGAGCGATACCATTGATGTTTCGATTAATTCACTGAGATTTCCTGGTCTCAATAAACCAGTGCCTAAGAACGAGTTTGGTTTTTAAAGTTAACAATGGGCCAGTAGCTACTGGTCCATTACTCAGTATTCACCATCAAACCAATAACGTAAACACTGGAGCAGATATGAAATATTTAACACAAACTCTGAAACTCATGCTTGTGCTATTGCTGCTTCTTATTGCTTTTCTGTATTATGACTTTTGGCAGGATATGCATAACAGAGATCGTTGGCCTCACACAACGCTACAAAGTATTGTTGTTAAAGGGGATTTGTGGACGCCACTTGATATCCGCTTACCGACAGAAGTTGATAATCAACAACATTGGATTAAATATACCACCCCTATACCGCACCGCTATCAGCTTAAACAAGAGCATTATAAGATTGATATTGAGATTAACCCTGTAAAAGAAATTGGTCCAACGGTCTTACAGATATTAGCCACTCGCACATCAGATGCTAAGGTTTTAAGTGTTGAATTAAGTTGGGGTGGGAATTGTGCACGTATCGGAAAACTCAGTAAAACAGGCCAATGGGATACCAACCGAGAAAAGTATGACGCCATGGGGGGCTTATATTTTACAAATCCAAGGGCTGTTGGTTTTTTATGGTATAGAGGAACGATGTATTGTAAAAATGATACAACCGAAACGATGCAACAGGCATCGTCCTTCCCTATTTTACTTAAAATACATGATGATTCGACTTTGCTGGGTGAAGCGCAAATCGATTTTGAAATTTTTGAAAACGGTATTAGTAAATCCCGTGGGATGCCGTAACTTTACTATTTTGTAGCCACAAAACTCGACCACCATCAAACCAATACCGACTCCGATCAAATAAAGATAAAGCGAGTCAAATCTTGACTTAACATATTGGTTGTCATTGCTAAAATTTATTTAGCATGGCTTGCCAAATGATCCATCAGAAGGATTATCGACATTTGTGGTCATTCACCAAAATCCAACAGGAGAGACAGTAGCAAAAATCAGCAATAATACAAAAAACGATAAGAGATGGAACAAAGTAACCGCCGCCAGCTGTTTTTAACCCCAGCCAAAAAATGAGTAAATTGGTGAGTAAAATCAACAACACGCGACTAAACCACAATAAAAAACCAATAAATACAACAACTTAAAAACAACACTCAACAAGCAGATTCAGAATATTGAATAAAACTTTAAACTAAACAAAGACAAAATAACGTAACCCTCTGTTTTTGGCTGGCCGCTTTACTCTTTGGCCAGCCATATTCCCACCAAGCTTTTTACCTGCGGACACCTATTTCTTACAGGCAAAAAAAAGCTCCCACTCTTACGTATTATTTCTAGTACAGGAGGAAGCCGTTGATATTTGAATTATGGCCAGGCTTGCTCAATAAAGCAACCGGACATTGGCTCATGAATTAACCTATTCAGGACAAATATTGATTAAATCTTACCCCCGCCCTGCAAACCATCTCGATTAGGATGAGGAGAAATCGCAACACCAGTCACTAAATCAAAACACTCGCTTTCTTTAGTGCCCGCCATGGCATTAATAAAACGATTTTTCATCGCCGGATAATCCTTAAAAACCGTCATCCAGACACTAAAAAATCCAGAAAAGACCATCATATTGACAATCAACCTCTGTACCACCAGATTTTGGGGAAAATCCAAATAATCAGCTAAAGATGTCTCCGCTACCCCCCAAACGTCCATTCTTTGGCTTCTTCTGTCCTGCGCAATGACTCGACCTTCTTCATCATAAGTTTCGCGAACTGCTTTATCTAAACCAACCAATTTCAGTGTTTTCTCGGCCCTACTCTCATCATCTCCCCCAAGACCTTCAGCCAGCTTAATGTCGCCACCAGCCTGATACTCGAAAGCTGCAAAGGTATTATCTCTGTCCGGTAAAAATATCTCATCCAATATGACTTGTTTGTCACCTTTTGTAGAATTGCAATTCACACAAGCCAGTAGAAAATTATGCCAGCCACCAGCCAATAATGGCTGGCCAAACTCACCGCCTTTGGGTTCTATATGTTCCACCGCTAAATTGGTATTAATGACTCGCTCGCAATAGCTACAATACGAAGCACTGTGCTTTTCTCCTATCCACCCGGCACCAATACGACTAATTAATACGGTTTTCGCATCCTGATATTTAGCGTAATCACCAGTAATAGGTGAATTGTTCCTTCTGACTGGTCGCACGGCTACTCTCCCATTTTAGTGGCATATTTAAGTTCCAAAAATGCTTGATAAGCTGGGTTGCCCGCAAATGGCGCTATTTTCTCTGCCAATAAACGCTTATATTCTTCTTGTTTGTCTTTTGGGCTTAATGCCGCCTGATCTAATAGTTGCAGATAACTTTTGGCAGCTTCCTTTTGGTCTTCATACCGCATACTGACATCAGGTCGTGATACCCCCATGTTTTTAGTGATTTCTTCAATCCCCTTGTTGGCATAATCCGCTAAAGGCTCACCACCAAGCATAATCAGCTCTTCACTGTCACGTAACGATTGAATCAAAAAAGCAGAATGGGTTGTGCAAATGAATTGAATTTTAGGGAATGTACGACGCAGATTTTCTATCACCAAACGTTGCCACTTGGGATGTAAATGCAAATCAAGTTCGTCAATTAACACAATGCCCGACACACTCGCATTAATGTCTTCTTTAATATGAGGGTTTAATATTGCGGCACGTCTGGCTATGTCACAAAATAATCCCAGCATAATGCGTTGGCCATCGCTTAAATGCTCAAAAGGTACAATGACATCATTTTCAAACTCAACCATCACCCGGCTTTCATCAAAATCAAATGTCAAATCAACACAATCTTCCAGTGCCGCAATGGCTGCATTTTTAATCGCCAACAATACCGCTGATTGCTGCTTCTTTTGCAGAAAAGCCAATTCTTGTTTTAACAACCACTCACCAATGGCATGGTGATCAGCTCCAGTATGAAAACAATCTTTATAAGGGTCAAAGCGCGAATACCTTTTTGATGCTGAGGCTTCTATGTCTAACTTTTGCTTGGCCAACCATAACCTGTCACATTCATAAAAGGCGATCACGGGTAAATTAAACAACCTACCTGATTCTATGTAATTTAATATATCACTACCCTGCTCATCAAAACTAATCGGGTATTTTTGAGGGTAGGAGCCATACTGCACCATTGACGAGATCTTGGTAGCATCACTGCCTTGTCTTCTTTGGCGTATCCAATTTACCGTTGCGTTTTTTCCATCACCGTTGCGGTCGATAACTCTCGCTTCACCAGTCGCGCTGATCGTGGTTGATTTGCTCTTATCAAAGCGTCGGTCAATTTGAATTTCTCTGATTTCTTCATCCAAAATTGGGCGTAAATTATCATCATTTTTAAAATATGCATGTGCCCAACCACCTAGTGCAACAGCAATAGCCCGTAATAATGAGGTTTTACCGCTGCCATTAACACCAACCAATAAGTTAAACTCTGGATGAAAAGTGAATTCTTGTGCAGAAAATAGTTTAAAATTTTCAATGTCGATTTTATGAATTTTCATAGTTTGGTGCTTAAATTGCCCGGTAACAGTATCTGCTTATAATACTCAAAGGAGTGTTGGTATTGTAGTGTCTTTTGCTCATATTTAAAAGCCACGAAACTTATCCCGCCGCTCACGAACCCCATCAAAAATCGCCGCTGCAATATACTCAGGAAAACCGCCCGGTATTAACCCTTCAACTGTTGCAATAGCACTGTCCACGTTATCCAACATAAACGCCAAACTCTGACGCGCTACCTGCGGATCAAAGCCAACATGTTGTGCCGTTGATATAAAGTGTCGAGGCTGAATGCGATCCCACTTCCATTGCACATTTTTACCTTTAAGTGACATCGCCATTTTGATTTTTTGCTTTTGTAGACCCTTTTTCGCCATCACCGGATAAGCCGATAAAACATCATATAGCGGGGTCATGTGATAACTGTTTTTAGGGGCCAAAAAAACACTAAAATTCTTACCATGGCCATCAATAGCCGCCAACAACCAAAACAAAATTTGGCTATTGAAAAATGTCGTTCTGTCATGGTTATTTGATGATGCTCTTAACAAATCCATACAGCGCTTAATATCCGGCCCACCATCAGATTGGTATTTTTGTGCCGACGCAAACCCCATTGCCTGGCAAAAGTCTTCTTGCGGTAAACGCATGATCCAACGCCTATCCGATGAATATTGACGATCAAACCGCTTCACACTGAGACTTTTTTGACCTTCAAAAGTCACCACTTCACTATCAGCCACCGCAAAACCAAATGCCCGAGCCAGCTCCAAACAAATAAACTCGTTTTCGCAACTGTCGGTCAAATCAATATTCACCTGCGGTAACTCACCTATCGGCAGTTTTAAAATATGGCTGGTTGGTGTTGTGCCGATAGGTTTGGCCCATTGGTCACCAATTTTTAATAAAGCGGTTTTTTCCTGTACACCCGCCAATGAAATTCTAAAATCATCGTCATCCCTCAACATGCCCAACGGCACGTCTTTATATCCCTGTAAAATAGCGGCCACTTTTGCTTCGCTAAGCGGCTCATAATCAATCTTTTTGACATCCGCAGGTGCTCCCACGCTCAGCGCAATGGCACCGACACAATCGCCACCGACAGCAGCCAGTAAATCAAAGGCGTGAGATGTGCCAACTTTAAATCTCGATTGAATTTTATGGCGTATTTGAGGGTTATCAGGCAGTAAATTGTCAAAGAAGTTATAAACGATATCACCAGAATAAACATCTGTGGTTAGCGGCAATGACAAGGAAATAGGGCGAGCACCACTTTGATTTAACCAGCTATCTTGATAACAAAAATGCAGGCCACCATTGTTATCTTTAGTTAACACACCCACCAATAACCCGTTTAAACTGACATTTAAATCCATCGCTACCACTCCTCCTGCCAATCATTATTTTTTCCGTCACCACCACCATTGCGCAGCGCAGAACCTTTATCTTCTAGGTGAAACTCTAAACCCAGTTCATTGACAATGCGAAACAAGGTGTCAATTTTTGCCTGGCTAGATTGGCGCTCAAAAGCCGAAATGGTTTGCTGTTGCACACCAGTGTTTACCGCAACATCGCTTTGAGAACGCTTGCTTTGCTTACGCCGACCTTTAAGGAAAATAGACAGTTCATTAGGATTATTGATTTTCATGCTTTCTCAATCATTTATATGGTTAAACATGTAAGACGTAATATAGTTGCTTAAGCATGTAAAATCAAATATACATGGCCAAGCATGTAACATCAAGTATACATGGCCAAACATGTAAAACCAAAAATACATGCTTAATCATGTAAAATGCAAACTACCCGCTTTAGCAGGTAAACAAACCAAACTGTACAAGTGGATACTTAATACTCATGGATTTGCCTGACCTGCCGCTATAGAATTACGGTATCAATCAAAAGGAGTCGTACAATTGAATAAATTCACCCAGTCATTTCGCTCGTTTGCACCATTATCCAGTATTTTCCTGCTTTCCCAGTTAGTGATTGGCTGTGGTGGCAGTAGCAGTTCAAACTCAGAACCGCCAACGCCACCACCAATCGTTTCGCCCATACCAGACACTGCGGCAGTTGCAGCGACAACCGCACCGCAACTTCCTGCATCAACGCCTATTGCCAGCGTAAATCAGGCGGTTTTGCGCCACGTTCATCGCAATACGCTTAATGGTGATATTAAACCGGATGGCAATTATGTCGACAGCCCTAATGCCAAAGTCGAACGGCTGATCGATTTTGGTTTTTACCAAGAGATCAATCGTCAAGCCAATAACCGCTATCTTATCCAACCCCAAGACAATGGGCTGGCTTATTTTAGAGTCTCCAATACCAAACCCAATGGCAAAGTTCGGGTGCATAACTTTCATGGCGTGCCTGCCGGCCATTATATGACCCTTGATAGCACCGACGTGGCCGATAACGATTCATTCGATAGCCAATGCCGTGATGTTGCTATTCGTTTTAACAATTTACCTCAACAAGTCGCCAGCAGTGCGACTTTACAAGTGAATGGCTCTGTGAGAAGCGATACTGTTTATGATGCAGGCCGTGGTTATATTGAAAATATCACCTTATGCCCGGTAGACTTGAATCAACATTATCTCGCCGTGGCCGTTTTTGAAGGTCAAGACAGCACCATTAACTATGGCTTTAACTACTACCAAGGACTGCAAAACGGTGATCTGCTCGACATTGATATCGCCCATCAGGCCAACACCATTTCATGGTCTTCTGACCACCCCGTCGACAATGAATTTTCTCTCGCAGGCATGAAACAAGGCTGGCGGGTTAAAGTTGGTCTTTACAATAGCGATAAACAAAACGACGATAATCGATTTATTCCTCAATTCACTGAACTGGCGCTGGATTCATACCGCTTTAGCAGCAATTTGACCGATTTAACCATTGGGGTCAAAATGTTTGATCGGGAGTTTGGCACTGAGTTGCCGCAAATTGATTTTACGGTCAATGATATTGAGCTTGATGACGTCACCATGACGCCACTGGATGTACGATGGAACAATGTCGGCCAAAGCCAGCCAGAAGTGGTTTCGGGTATTGTTTTTAATACTGACCTAGACCAAACCTACGCTTTTATGAGCATGGATCCGGATGTGTTAAGTGATGAAAAGTTCAGGTTTCCGCTAGACGACCTAGAGTTGCTGCTTGACGGTGGCCTAGTAGGATTAACCAGTGCTGCGGGCACCACCAATGGCAATAATCAATTCATCAGCGATGCAGCTCTGTTTAGCGGCTATTTTTACTGGCCTAACCCGGTCGAAAATAATGACACTGATAATTCAGATGTGTTCATCACTGCCAGTATCACCTCATTGCTCGAATTGCTGCTTGAGCTTAAATTAGAGAAATATAAAACTACACCTTAAAACGCCTTAAAACCCTATCAAACAGCACACTTAAACCGATTGGCCAGCTCTGACAGCTTGCTGGCCAATTGGGTTTGTTCACGTCCAGTGGCCGTCAACTGGCTACTGCAAGCGGCATTTTGCTCCGACAAATCGTTGATGCCATTAATATTAACTGACATTTCACCAGCGACAGCGACTTGCTCTTCTGTGGCTGTTGCTATTTGAATACTCATATCAGTGATCGCCGCCGCCGAATCTTTAATTCCATTGAGTTTATTTTCTAGCTGACGGGTTTGTTCTGCCGCCACATCGACTTCATTGGCACATTTGCCGATAGACGTCGATACACTGGCTGCATCGGCTTGGAATTGTTTCACCATGTTTTCAATCTCTTCGGTAGATTGGTGGGTACGCTGGGCCAATGTCCTGACCTCATCGGCCACCACTGCAAATCCTCTACCTTGCTCACCCGCCCTTGCGGCTTCAATGGCAGCATTTAGCGCCAGTAAATTGGTTTGCCCGGCGACACTTTTTTCAACTGGTTGATTCTACTCGTTGCCTGGGTAAACCATTGCTCACTGTCGACAGCAAATTAGCCTGCGCTGGCTTGATTGGTCGCAATCGTCCTTTTTAGTTCAACCTGTTTAGCCGAAGGATGATTGAGTGCGTTTTTATAACTTTTTTGCAACGGTAATGCGGCAAAACGGCTAAACACCGAAAAATAGGTGTCTTGCTCGGCCACCAGCGCCAAAAAGCGACTGAATTGCTCCGCGGCAAAATTATCGTTGGCAAACGCATTGCTCAGCACCGCACGCTCTATTCCCGCCCTCTCTTTGGCTTCGAGAAAGTTGTAATAAGCCACCAACTGATTGGCGACATGACCATCCAGTGCCAACTCCCCAATCAAGGCAGTAATGCCAATCACCTTGGCATTTACAACGGTATAATATTGGATGGCTGCTACCATCGAAATCGACAAACTATCAGCCTGTGAACGCGTGGAGGCTAACTTTGACAGTTCAGCGGCAATACTATTGAGTCGTACCTGCACCGCTTGATTATCAAGGTCTGGTAGATGTTGTTTGACATAACTGCGCTGCTTTGACAAAGCGGCATCGGTTTTTTGCCGTTGGCTACGTAATATATCGGCAAAAAGCTTACCTTCACTGCCCAAAAAGGCCGCGGTTGCGCCGCGCTCTTTTTGCATTTCATGAACCAAAGCACTGTTAATAATCGTCAGTTGAGTTAAATCACTGATCTCGTCATCGCTTTGGCTAATCGTCCAATGGGATGACACCTGCAATAAAGTCATCACCACTAATCCTATAATGGCCGGCACAATCAGAAATAATATTTTGGCATTGAAATTAATGGCTTGTAGATATGATTTGAGATATTGCATAGGGTTTTTCTGTCAACCAGTTATTGAGGCTTTGTGACAAAATATAACCAAAATGATAACTGGTGTTTGATCTAGATCAAGAACCGACAACAAAACTGAAATAACAAGGTGGTAATGCAGAGATTAACGGTGCGCCAGCTTGACGCACCGTGAAGGTATTGTAACTGCTCAGTATTATAACTGTTGCATGCTTAAATTTAGCCTAAAAACGTTATCAACGCTTCAGAACCACCAATATGCTCGCCGCCGATGTAAACCTGTGGCACAGTATCTGCGCCAGTGATGGCTTTAAGCGAAGCCAAGGTAGCATCTTTGCCCAACACGATTTCTTCAAATGCCAGACCTTTTTCGCTTAACAAGGTTTTGGCTTTAGTACAGTACGGACAACCTGGCTTAGTGAAGATAGAAACTGGCTGAGGTTTTACCGCTTCAGGATTAATGTGCCCTAGCATGGTATCGGCATCAGAGACTTCAAACGGGTCACCCGGTAAATCAGGTTCGATGAACATTTGCTCAATCACGCCGTCTTTCACCAGCATCGAATAACGCCAGCTGCGTTTGCCAAAACCGATTTCAGCTTTATCCACCAACAAACCCATACCATCAGTGAAAGTACCGTTGCCGTCAGGGATTAAAGTCACATTGTCTGACTCTTGATCTTTTGCCCAAGCATTCATCACAAAAGTATCGTTTACTGAGATACAAACAATTTCATCAACGCCGTTTTGAGTAAAGGTTTTGGCCAGTTCATTATAACGAGGCAGGTGGGTTGATGAACAAGTCGGGGTAAAAGCACCCGGTAAAGAAAATACCACTACAGTTTTACCACTAAAAATTTCTTCTGTTGAACGATTCACCCATTCATCGTTCTCACGCATTGGGAAGGTCACTGATGGCACTTTTTGGCCGACTTTTGATGTAAACATTGTATTCTCCGAACTAGAAATAGAAGTAACTATTCAGCACGCTGAACAGTTACAAATAGAAATTGATAAAACCTTGTTTGCTAAGCTGAACTAAGCTACAGGGACATTATGACCAATCAATGAAATTTAATCTAACGATTAAAACAACTTTATTTAATCGATTTTAACGATTAGAACAAAATCAAACCAAAGAGAAAAACCTCACATATAAATCAAAATTTACCCCAACAATCTAACGGGCAGAAAATAACCCTCTATAATCAATGAATAAGTGATAAAACACTGCTTTTCTATCGGGGTTGCGGTAGTCTATGGCCTAGGAAATAGTTGGTAAATGTAAATAATGCAATATAAAACGATAATAAAGATATTAGGAATGCTAGTCACACTGTTTAGCACTTCCATGGTCCCCCCTGCCCTAGTGGCATTGATTTATAAAGATGGCGGCGGTACTGCCTTTGTATCTGCATTTTTTTTAACCCTGCTGACCGGATTATTTTTCTGGTATACCAACCGCAATGAAAAAGGCGATCTTAAATCCCGAGAGGGTTTTATTATCGTGGTACTCTTTTGGGTGGTACTGGGCGGTTTTGGTGCGCTGCCATTTATTTTGATGGAAACCCCTAACCTTAGCCTCGCCGACTCCGTATTCGAATCCTTTTCAGGTTTAACCACCACGGGTGCCACCGTGATGACTGGCCTTGATGACCTACCAAAAGCAGTACAATATTATCGTCAGCAATTGCAATGGCTTGGTGGCATGGGGATCATTGTATTGGCTGTGGCGATACTGCCGATGTTGGGCGTTGGTGGAATGCAGTTATACCGGGCAGAAACCCCGGGTCCAGTCAAAGAAAGCAAGATGACCCCACGTATTGCCGACACCGCCAAACACCTATGGTATATCTATGTCACCCTAACCATTACCTGCGCACTGGCCTATTGGGCCGCTGGTATGGGCGGGTTTGATGCCTTATTACATTCGTTTTCGACCATCGCTATTGGCGGTTTTTCGAATCATGATGCAAGCATGGGTTATTTTAATAACCCGTTAATTAATCTAGTATGTGTGGTTTTTCTGCTCATCTCTGCAATTAACTTTTCACTCCATTACGCCGCCGTACGTAATCGTAATCTCGCCGCGTATATTCGCGATCCAGAATTTAAAGCCTTTTTGGCCATTCAACTGGGCCTAGTATTGTTGTGCTTTGTGGTATTACTGAAAACTCAAGAATATGGCAGCGGTGATGAAGCATTAAATCAGGCGTTATTTCATGCGGTGTCGATGAGCACCACCGCAGGTTTTGCCACCGATAACTTTTCGGCTTGGCCGTTGTTTCTGCCTATCTTATTGATTTTCTCTAGCTTTATTGGTGGCTGTGCGGGTTCAACCGGTGGTGGGATGAAAGTGGTGAGAATATACTTGTTGTTTTTACAGGGCATTCGCGAACTTAACCGTCTGGTCCACCCTCGCGCAGTTTACACCATCAAACTGGGCCGTAAAGCCCTGCCCGACCGTATCGTAGAGGCCATCTGGGGTTTCTTCTCGGCTTATGCGCTGGTATTTGTGGTGATCATGCTGCTGTTGCTTGGTGCAGGTATGGACAACATCAGCGCTTTCTCGGCCACGGCGGCGTGTCTTAACAACCTCGGTCCGGGTTTAGGCCAGGTTTCCTCTCATTACGGCGATATCAGTGACACCGCCAAATGGTTATTGGTGGTGGCGATGGTATTTGGTCGATTGGAGATTTTCACCTTGTTGGTGTTGTTTACCCCGACCTTCTGGCGCTCGTAATACTCTAACCAAATCTCGAGGCACAAAAGCAGGTACCGACTGCTTTAGCCTCAAGTAAGCCTAAGGATATGCACTTTTTTGGATGAAATCTGATCACCCCCCTTTAACCCCATCATTTATAACCGCGCTACGGTTAATCAATATCCTGCTTTTTATTTTTTTAGAAAATGTAACTGAAAATTATTCACTTTACATCCGATATTATTAGGTTTATTCTGCCGCCCCTATAAACAGGTGGGGCAAACCAAACTCATGAATGCCCCGTATATTTGCCACTAAAACAGGATATTGATGGTGCAAATCTTGACATCACATCGCTTATTACTCAGTACTTTATTGTTATCACTCCCCTTTTTGACCAACGCCAACAACCCAGACGTAGCATGGTCAAATGAAACCCATCAACCACATTTTGCCGATATCAATGGTGATGGCATCAGCGATTTACTGTTGCAAGCCAATACAGCTGCCGAGCAAAGCTCACTCACGTTGGGCACTGGTTCGGGTTATCTGGCAGCCAATCAGCAGCTTTTTCCTGCCCGTTTAGCGTCTGGGTCATCGAATTACGGTTGGGATATCACTCAGGCACACATCACTCTGGCGGATTTTAACGGTGATGGCTTGGCTGATTTTACCGCTGTGTTGCCCGGTGATTATGTTACACTCACTTATTTTTCCACCGCTGATGGGCTCGATTTAACCGCGCAAGCCGACGTTGATTACACCTCAAACGATTTACCTTGGCTTAGTTCTTTGCTTAGTCCTTTGCTTAGCGATGGCGCTGACTTTAGTTATCATGCGGGGGATTTTAACGGTGATGGCCGCCAGGATTTACTCGCGGTATCGGCGCAAAAAGATCAGCACTATTTGATGCACAGCGATATCTCTGGCCATTTGTCGGTGAGTCAACAGATTAAAAAAAATGTCAAATGGGGCAAGAACAAAGCAGAAAAACTGCTGATTGGCGACTACAACGCCGATGGCCGCGATGATGTGTTTGCCATCGCGAAAAAGAAAAACCAAGCGCATTACGTGGTGTCGGCGGCAGTTACCGCTATCGCGTTGAGGTGTGTAGCCCCAATGTCGGATGCAGCGGCAGCGGAGTTACTTATCAAACCGTCATCGCCCCCAACCGCGCCCCCGTCGCCAATAGTGATTACGT
>JBLGCB010000128.1:0-14710 GCA_047617105.1 Phenylobacterium sp.
CATCGCTTTAGCCAAAGGCATAAAGGGGTTCTGCTTCGACTTCCATTTGATAGGCCTGATGTAAATCGTATTTATTCTGCCGGTTAATCCGCTAATCCTTATAAAGAGCTGCCGAAATGCCAGTGGCAATCTGTAATTTTTTGGCTAATTCGATAGAAACTCGGCTTTTTCCATTGACAAAAAGAGACACTTGTTTGCGGCTCATATGGAGTTATAGTTTAAGTCTACCTTGTGTCTGATTTGGACCATTAGCAATCGTGCCCTCTAACATATCTTCCAATACAGCTCCTTAAAATCGCACACCAGCCTAAACAAAACTCCATAACTGTGCATGTACGCACAGAACCTGTGCCGTCTCCCCGGTTATCTTGTAAACAAAAATCAGTAGAATGGCTTCATCGTTTAGGCAGCGCACGCAGTAAAACAGGTTTAGCGCTAGGCAAAGAGGTAAGCAAAAGATGATTAAAAACAGCAAAAAAAGTTATGGCCTTGTCGCCATTGCATTGCACTGGTTGGTGGCCGTTTGGATCCTCGGATTGTTTGTGCTCGGACTCTATATGGTTGAACTGGGTTATTACGATGACTGGTATAAAACTGGCCCGTATTGGCACAAAGCCATGGGGGTAACGTTAGCGCTGGTGATGGTTTTGCGACTCGGTTGGCGCTGGTTCAACCCTAAACCTGAGATTGCTGGGTCGGCACCGATTAAGAAGGCCGCTGAAGTGGTTCATGGGCTGTTGTATGGCTGGGTGGCACTGGTGATTTAACCTTGCATGGGGTGACCAAAAATATCGCCATTGATGTCACCGAAATTGGTGGTGGTAAAGATCCATGGGGTGGTTATCGTCAAGGTTTTGAAGGCAAAACCACGTTTGCTTTGGCCGATTTTGGCATAATGGCCGATTTGGGACCTGCTTCTAAAGAAGTTGAGATGTATCTGTCTATTGAAGGCGTGAAGCTGTAGAGGCAATGGGTCAAT
Organism: Phenylobacterium sp.; assembly: GCA_047617105.1. Taxonomy (GTDB): domain Bacteria; phylum Pseudomonadota; class Gammaproteobacteria; order Enterobacterales; family Alteromonadaceae; genus JABSOG01. Next base: position 980 of record JBLGCB010000128.1, read on the forward strand.
CACCTCAGAGGATTCTGGACTGGGCTGCTGGCACTGTTCTTTGAGGTTAGTGTGTTAAAGTATTCATTACCCTGAAATGCTTTTGCTTTTCTCTGTGGTCCTCTGTGCGCTCTGTGTCTCTGTGGTATTTGACGGAACAAAGCCTATGAGAATCGATGCAGCATCATTCTCATGGTACCGACAGCTTCTTCGGTACAATCAACAAAATCATCCTCAGTGGTGAGCGAGGCTGCTCGCATAAACCCGTTATTTACCCTTACGCCGCGCCTCAAAAGCAGCCATCTGCTCAGGCGTCGCTTTGGTTTGATGGTTGGCTTTGTATTCGCTATAAGGCATACCATAAACCAGTTCACGGGCTGCTTCATCATTAATGTCTTCGCCGCGTTGCTCTGCTTCGGCTTTATACCATTTTGACAGGCAATTGCGGCAAAAATCAGCAGTGATCATTAAGTCAATATTCTGTACGTCTTTGTTATCATCTAAATGTTTCAGTAAACGACGAAATACCGCCGCTTCGATCTGAGTGGTTTGATCCATGATTGCTACTCTGTTTGTCATTTATGGGGGGCTAATATACCAAGCGAAACCACTGCCAAGCAAGCTTGTTGGGTTTGAGGTAAGGAACCATCAGTAAATAACATCCGAAACTGACTTGTCTCTTTATCCTGTTTCTGCGTTAGGCAAAGCGTTGTGTAGAATGACTACACGCCCCTTTGCCTGCCTTGAAACAGAATAAATATCCTGCCTCAGTTTCGGATCTTATTTAATTCCGCTTCCTAAGTGATGTTATGGCGCTAAAATCTATCAAGAGGTGATGTTATTTTTAAGGTAACGACGAATTATTTGCAGAAAAAGATCAATTGTCTACTAACAAAGGGTAGAAAAACGCTTAGAAATTAGTTAAACTAATTTTTAGCAGTTCGTAATAGATCCAAGTCGTAAGCGGAAAGGGTCATCAGTTAAATCCAATGTCACTGATGATCCTTTTTTCTTATCCCGCTATTTTCATTCTATTGTCTAATCAATCTCTACTGAATCTTAAGCCACCTCTAACAATACTTCCTTCAAGTCAAATCAAGCACAGTTACCTAGTTTGCACAGTGCCCATTTAACTATAGCACTGATCTGGACCTTTGCTATTTAGCATAACTTATTTGTGTCGCTGCGATTACCGAAGAATTTAAACCGGTTTGCGCAAGGGGAATTTAAGGATAAATGTCAGCCCCTGACCCTCTTCACTAAAACATTCTATGGTGCCGCCCAGTGACTGGTTGACAATGTTATACACCAGATGTAAGCCCAGGCCCGCAAAACCTTCGCCACGTTTGGTGGTGTAGAAGGGGTCAAAGACATGGCCGAGTACTTCACTGTCCATACCGCAGCCGTCGTCACAATAGCGTAATACCCAATGGTCTTCTTTGGCAAAAGTTTCAATCACAATGGTGCCAGCGCTGGTATCAGCAAAGGCGTGTGACAAACTATTACTCACCAGCTGGGAGACGATTTGATATAAGTCACCTGGGGCACATTCAATATCAAAAAAGTCATTATCAATAACGGTGAGTTTGTGGTCATTGCCCGCCAGTAATGAGTTGAACGTTGGCAAAATTTCGATCAGGTAAATGGGCAACTCTATTAGTCGCCATTCATGCTGATTATGATCAACCGCCAGCTGTTTGAATGTCTGAATTAGGTGGGCGGTACGGTTAATGGCACTTTCGACTAGTTCGTTAGACTCAAATAACTGCTGAAGCCCTTTTTTCATGTTGCTGACAGTCAAGTTGCGATCATAAAACAATCCCTGTAACTGCTTGATGGTATCACTGCTATGGCTGGCGGCGGTGAGGGCAACGCCAACCGGGGTATTGATTTCATGGGAGATACCGGCCACTAAGTTGCCTAGAGAAGCGTTTTTCTCTGCTTCAACCAGTTGTTTCTGGGCATTTTTCAAGGTGCCAAGGGTGGCAGACAACTGGGCATTCTGATCGGCAAATTCCTGGGTGCGTAGGGCGATTTTATCTTCGAGTTCGCGATTGAGCAATTCGAGTTCTTCTTCGTGCTGCTTTAACAGCGAAATATCTCGGATTGTGCCGCTTAATCGGGTGGGTTTATGATGAGGGTCCCGTTCTACCACTTTGCCCTGATCAGAGATCCAATGCCATCGCCCATTGTTATCTTTGAGTCGATATTGCGCCGAATATTCAGCGGTATGATCCATCAGCACTTCTTCTAATTCTTGGGTAAATAAATCCAAGTCATCAGGGTGAATCAATGCTTTGAAGGTTTCGATGGTGGTGGCAATTTTTTCCTCTTGGTAACCCAAAAAGTGAATGGTGGTGCGGAAAATTTCGTTGTCACCAATATGCCAGTCCCATAATGAATTATTCGATCCCCATAAGGCCAGTTTCATTCGCTCTTCTGACGATTCAATCAGGCGAACATAATGTGCACGCTCTTTGCTTAGGGTGTAACGTCGCCACAGGATCACTGCGATCAGTAAAATACCCGCTAAGGTGTAACTGGTATAAGCCAACCCAGTGCGATAAAAAGGCGCATGAATGGTGATTGGGATAGTCAGTACTTGTTGATGCCAGTCACCTCGTTTGGTCGCCGCTTTGGCGTGTAAGGTGTATTTTCCAGCTGGTAATCCGGTGAAGCTGATGGTCGATTTATTGCCGTAACTACGCCAGTCGGGATCAAACCCTTTTAAAAAAAACGCATATTGGTTTTCTTGTGGTGAACGGTAGTCCATGGCTGAAAAAGACAGTTGTAGCCAATGATCAGAAGGTTGCAAATGAATGCCATTAATAGGCAAGGATTGTTGTGAGTCTTGAGAGCCAATTTGGTGGCTGGATAAAACGATTGCTGGCGAGTTGTTACTGACCAGTGGTTTTTTTGGGTCGATTTCAGTCCAGCCATCAATGCCACCAAACAGCAAATGGCCATTGCCAAGCTGGTAATTGGCTAGACTGTTAAACTCTCTGATCAATACCCCGTCAGAAAGGCCAAAGTGCTGATAGTCATGGGTTTTGACGTTAAAGTGAACAAGGCCGTTATTGGTCGATAGCCAGAGGTTGCCGCTGTAGTCAATTTCGATGGCATAAAAATAGCTATAAGGCAGTTGTTTACCCGTATAGCTGGTGAGTTTGGGCGTGAGTGGTTGACTCATATCCACTTTAATCAAGGCACCAAAAGCCGCCAGATAGAAATTGCCTTCGTTAGTTATCTCAAATGCCCCCATATGGCCGTTAAAGGTCTGTTTGAGCTGGGTGATATCGAGTACCGGGCTGAGCAAATTGTCTTCGGTGAGGTGATAAATATTTTGTGGACCCAGTACATATAAAGCGCCATTACGATGTTGGCGTATTGAGCGTAAGCGGTCTTTGGTGTCTGGTAACTGGCTATCATTCATTGGTAAGCGAATAAAAGTATCTTGTTGCGGGTCATAACGCAAGATGGCACCGATATCACTGACGTATAAGGTGCCCTCGCGGGTAATAAAAATGTCTCTTCCTCCGGTGGTGGGGCCGTGTGGGTTGTTAACGGTTTTTGGATAAAAGCGGCTGCGTGAATCGGTCAGGTTCATTCGCACAATGCCCTGATCGGTGGTAAACCACAAACGTTTTAAGCTGTCTTCGGCGATATCTGAAATATAGGGTATTTTGTCAGGCACATATTGCTGAAAGGTACGAATAGCTTGTTGGGTAAAGCTTTCATCAGATTTGTCTGGCAACGACAGCCGTTTTATACCCGCACGGTTAGTGACAAGCCACAAGGTGCTGGCGGAGCCTCGTGCGATGGCCGTGACGTCATTGCTGGTTAGGGCGTCATCATCATGGCTGTAATAGGTTTGCATCGCCAGTTCTTCCATCACTAGGCGATCAACACCAATACCGTCGATACTGACCCATAGTAGTTTTGACTGGTCTTGCATCAGACGTTTGATGGTATTGCCAGACAATGAATATTCGCCACCAGACATATGCTGTACTCGCCTGAGTTCTCTACCAGTGGACAATTCAACCAACACCAAGCCAAAGTGTTCGGTGGCCAGCCATACGGCACTGTTATTGAGCAATAATACATCATTGACTTGCGCCAGCGATTTGTCGATCAGCGCTTTTGCGGCGGGGCTTAAGGTTGAGGGGGAGGTTAAGGAGGAGGAAGTTGAGGCTGAGCTTGAGTGATCTGCGGGGCTGGTGAGCATATCGCCATTGCTTTGTTTTGGCCACAATTTCACCAGTCGACTGAAATCGGCAGATAAGCGGAATAATCCATCATGGGTGCCAATCAAAGTGTATTGTGAGTTGACCTGTTTAATCACCATAGAGTCATAGTTGACCGTGTTGCCTTTAATTGGTAGAACACTGGTTTTTTGGCTTCTTTTGTCATACCTAACCAGTTCGCTGTCATGGTGAGTGATGATTTCGTTGTCGACACAAGCGACGTCGGTATACATGTCGTTGCCGGCGGTGGCCAGAATGACTTGCCAGCTGCCTTTTACCGGGTCTAATTGGAGCAGGCCTTTTTGGGTGGCTGCCCAGATTTGTTGCTGCCGATCTTGACAGATTTCATAAAACGGGGTGGTATCGGTGAGTTTGGCAGCATAGCCGTCGGGGTTAAATTGTTGTATTTGACGACTGGAAATATCAAAAGAAAATAAGCCATTGTGAAAGGTGGCGATTAAGATGTTACCGTTGTCGGCGACCAAGATTTGAGTGACCCTGAAATTACTGATGCGGCTGTCAACTTCACCGTCGATCAGTTGGTCGAGCCGTTTAAGATGCAGGCCATCAAAGGTTTGCACCCCGGCTTCGGTGCCCAGCCATATTAGCCCTTGTTGGTCTTGGGCTATGCCTTTTACAGAAGCTTGGGCCAATCCTTCTTTGAGTGATAGGGTTTTGACGTCATATTGCTGAGTCGATACGCCAGCCCTAGCGGGCTGCGCACTGATAAACAAAGCGATAATGACACTGAACAGTAGCAGGAAGTGGGGCATATACTCGATTAATTAACAACTTATTGAAGTGTTAAGTAAAGTGCATGATTGGTGTAACTTCAAGTATTTGCCCCTGCTTTTGTTAAGGTTTTGTCTTATAAGGCTTAGGGCGTGTTGATGTTTCATGTATAGTACCATATATAAAACGTCAACACGCCCTAGTGCCTACAAGCTTAAATAAGCAAATGCGGTATTAAAGGCCTCTTCCTGAAATTTTTTCAGACCCGTTTGACTAAACTCAATCATCAGCTCTGTGTGTTTGAGGCTTTCTTTGATGGCCGTTGGTATCATGATTTCAACATCTAAGTCAGTGGCGAGTTGCAACGCGGCTTCGAGTTTGAAACCAGCCGCACCACCAGCAAATTTGCCTTTCATATGGCGGCCACGAATCACCACTTTTTCAACTTGGTAATCGGCCATCAGCTTGGCAAATGTAAATTGAAAATAACGCAATTGTTCGCCATCGGCAGCATCTTTAATAACAATTCTGGGGACTCTGCACTCGGGAATGGAAAACAGGCCATCGTTTAGTTCAAGTAAACTGATGATAGCATCGTTGCTTTTTAGTTCTACGCCGCAAATTCTCATGTAAACACCTTCAATTGTTAAGTCTTAATCTTTAGGGGGCGTATTATAAGTCAAACCTGATACAATGATAGTGATTGCTTTAACTGTTTGATCAAGTTTATCCTTTGCATCGATCAGGAATCCGATTTAAACAAAAAAACAACACTAATTTTTACACAATGAGACAACCCAAAATAGGAATGTTATGATTCATAATGACGTATTGCGACGACTGCGCTATGCCTTAAAATTAAATGACCAACAGATGTTGGCGGTTTTCAAGCTGGTGGATTATGAAATCGACGTGACGCATCTGCACCATATCATGTTAAAAGAAGAAGAAGAGGGATTTATTTTATGTCGTGATAGCGTGATTTCGTTATTTCTCGATGGGCTGATTATTCATTATCGCGGTAAAGTTGAAGGGCGAGAGCCACAGCCACCGAAAAAACAGATTAGTAAAAATGATATTTTGCGTAAAATTCGTATCGCGTTGGAGTTGCAAGCCGAAGATATGATTGAGATTTTGGGATTGGTGGATTTTCGTCTGTCGAAACCGGAATTGTCAGCCTTTTTCAGAAAAACCGGCCATCGTAATTACAAAGAATGCGGCGATCAGGTGTTAAGAAACTTTCTCGCTGGATTGGTCAAACGTCATCGGGGTGATGAAATTAAAGAAAACGAAAATAAAGAAACAGTGCAAAAGGTTGATAAATAGTTTGAAATTGCTGTTCGGTAGGTGTTTATGTTTGCGGGAGGTTTAAAGTAACGGGTAATGTTGATCGATAACTTACCCAAACCTGCCCGGATGGTAGGCCTGTTGTTAAAGTATTAACGATTCAGGGGCGCGATTAGATTGCGCTCCTACGTCCCGCCTGATTCTCGTCTGCCGTGTTACATATTCTACATTTGTGCTTCAATTGCCTCTCTATCAGCGTCTGCCATAGCGCCTATGACCAATAAAAATGAATTGTCGATCATTCTTAAAATTTCATCCTCTGGTACCGACTCATCCAAAATAATGGTATTCCAATGCCTTTTATTCATATGATAACCGGGTAACACCGAAGCATAGGTATCTCTGAGGACAAGTGCTTCATCTGGATCACATTTTACATTGAGCCAAAAATCGTCGCTGTCTTTACCAAGTGCAAGTGTTGCAAACATCTTGTTTTTAACTTTGTATACCTTGGCATCAGAACCGAAAGGGTGGCCTTCGACGGATTCAGGTTTATTAAGCAGATAGCGTTGGGTCTGTTCGGAATTCATTATTATCCTTATTTGATCTGTTCTATCAGTTGAGTTTGATTTTCGAAGTATTATACAAGCTTTCGACTGGCAAAAATAGTATAAACTTATTAGTGACATTCTGCGGGATAGATAGCATCATTGACAAGGTATTTTCTTACGGAATGACTAGATTTCTTTGCTTTTGTCTAAAAAAGTACGACGTTATTATCGTTTTTGTTTTCAATACCACTACGGTTTTATTTTAGGTCTGAATTATTACCCAAATGTGCATGGGTAAATTGTATTTGAGGTTGAGCGGTTAGTGCGCCTTATATGAATCTGATTGGCGTTATTTTGCTAAGTATTGTGGGATATTAACCTAAGCCAACGTTACTATCAGGTAAAATCAAAAGTTGGAATTTGGCGACAAGAATGATAGAATTCGTCGATTGTTAGTTTTTAAACCACTTCTAAGGGTTTGATTTAAGAGGTTGCTGCGGTTCATGCGAATTGGTTTTATGGGGTTATTTGTGTTGTTATTCACGCTACAAGCGTTCGCTTCGGTGATAGAGCTTGAGGCGGTGAGTAGTCATGATCAAATTCACCATGAGCTTGAAACGGGCCACGTTAACAATACCAACAACACTAATACCACTAATTCTAATACCAGTACTAATACTGGGCACCAACCGCAAGAACACATCCATTTATGTCACCATCACCATGGTGAGCACACCGCCAAACTGCTGATTCAACCTGTTGATGTCGCTATGGCTATTAACTATAAAATGACTGCTTTTGTTTATTCATTCCACTATGAAAATATTTCTCCCCTTTCGTTGTACCGCCCTCCTATCGTTTAGTTACATCCTTGCTAATATTTTTTTACTGCCAGCATAGCTCCGTTTACCGCCTTTAAGGCTGTTGCGTGCTGGCATCGATATTATTTTAAATGTGGAATCAAACGATGAAACCTATTATTGCAGCTATAACAGCGATGCTGGTGCTTTTTGGCAACCCGGCATTGGCACAAGACACCATAGAAACTGGTTCAAATCAACAAAAGGTAGATGATCATGGGCATGAACATGGTGGTCAAGATGAAGAAAAAGATAAAGAAAAAGATCAACAACATGATGAGAAAAACCAAGAACATGGCCATGAAGAGGCTGAAAATGAAGGGGTAGAATTATCCGCCGGGCAAATGAAACTGGCGGGTATTAAAGTTATCACGCTCATGCCGGGCCTGATGGACTACCAAATTTATGCGCCAGGAGAACTTAAAGCCAACGGTTATACCAGTTACTTTGTTTCTCCAAGAGTGGATTCTGTGGTGTTGCGTCGCCATGTGGTGTTAGGTGAGCACGTGACCAAAGGCCAGCCGTTGGTGACTTTGTTCAGCGAACGCATGGTGGAGGCCCAAGCGGCCTATACCATGGCCTCTTCTGAGTGGTTACGAATGAAAGCTTTAGGCCGCACTGCGGTGGGGGCCAAGCGTCATATCAATGCTCAGACCGAGCTTAAGGTGAGTTATGGCCGTTTGGTGGCCTATGGTCTCAGTGATGAGGCAATTAAAGCGCTGTTAAAAAATGATGCACCATTGGGTGAGTATGTATTACATGCTGCTATTGATGGTGTGGTGTTGTCTGATGATTTTCATCAGGGCCAACAGGTGAATGCGGGTGGTTCTTTGATAGAGCTGGCCGATGAATCTAAACTGTGGGTCGATGCCAGTTTTCCTGCCAATAAACATCTAACCTTACCTGCGGGCACCAAAGCGGTGGTCAAGGTCGGTCATGACTCAGTGCCAGCGGTGGTGATTCAAGAAGCCCACACCATTGACCAACAAACTCGTACCCGGGTGGTTCGTCTGCAAATTGATAACCCTGATGATCATTTACATTCAGGCATGTTTGCCGATGTTTTCTTTGCGTTTTCTACCCCTGAAGCTGTGATGGCGGTGCCTGAAACGGCGCTGATCCGCAGTAGTGATGGCGACTGGATTGTTTTTATTGAACAGCAACCGGGTCATTTCAAAGCGCAAGAAGTGACTTTGGGACAGTCACTTAATGGTGCTGTTGGCACCTCGAGCCTATCAGGGGGTCAAACAGTGGTCCAAACAGCGGGCGATAAATGGCGGGCAATCAGCGGCATTAAGGCGGGTGTTCGGGTGGTGAGCGAGGGCGCTTTTTTTGTCGCTTCTGAATTAGCCAAAGGCGGATTCGATCCGCATAACCACTAGGAGGCCGAGAATATGTTAAATAATGTCATTGAACGGGCGATAAATAATCGCCTCATGGTGGTTTTGGCCCTCATCGCGCTGATTGGCGCGGCGTTTGTGGTGATCCCCCGGCTTAACCTAGATGCCTTTCCAGATGTGACCAGTGTTCAGGTGGTGATTAATACTGAGGCACCAGGTTTGGCCGCTGAGGAAGTTGAACAACTGATTACTTTTCCAATCGAAGCGGTGATGTATGCTTTGCCGGATGTTGAGGCGGTGCGTTCGATATCAAAAACGGGCTTATCGGGGATCACCGTGGTGTTTAAAGAAAGCACCGATATCTATTTTGCCCGTCAGCTGGTGTTTGAACGCTTGCAGTCGGCCAAATCTTTGATTCCAGCCGGGGTCGGAATGCCTGAAATTGGCCCCAATACCTCGGGGTTGGGTCAAATCTACCAGTATCTATTACGCGCTGATGCCGATTCGGGGATTGATACCATGGCACTGCGCAGTCTCAACGACTGGGTGGTTAAGCTGTTGTTGATGCCGATTGATGGCGTGACCGATGTATTGTCTTTTGGCGGTGATGTGCGCCAGTATCAAGTGAATATTAATCCTTCACGATTACTTGCTTACCAGCTTGACCAAGATGACATTGTGACCGCCCTTGAGCGTAATAACCAAAACGCGGGTGGTTGGTATATGGAACGTGCTCAGGAGCAATTGGTTATTCGTGGTGTGGGTTGGATGAGCCATGGCGAACAGGGATTGGTGGAACTGGGTCAGACGCCGCTGAAAACCATTGACGGTAAAGTGGTGCGGGTCGCTGATGTGGCCAAAGTTGAAATTGGCAATGAAATTCGCCAGGGTGCCGTGACCATGACTCAACGCGATGATGAAGGGCAGATAAGTGCTTTGGGTGAAGTGGTGACGGGCATTGTGTTGAAACGCACCGGGGCCAATACCAAGGCAACCATTGATGGTATCAACCAACGCATTGAGATTATTCAGCAAGCCTTGCCGAAAGGTGTGACTTTTGAGGTATTTTACGATCAGGCCGATTTGATTGAAAAAGCGGTCGATACGGTGGCGATGGCCTTGATTCAAGCCTTTGTTTTTATCGTGATTGTGCTGGTATTGTTTTTGCTCGATGTGAGGGCGGTATTTTTGGTGCTGATCTCAATTCCGCTGTCGGTAGGCATGGCATTGGCGGTGATGGCTTATCATGGTTTGTCGGCCAATCTAATGTCGCTGGGCGGTCTGGCGGTGGCGATTGGTATGATGGTCGATGGTGCGGTGGTGATGATGGAAAATATTTTCCAGCGCCTCGGGCAGTTACATGACGATAAAGCCAAACCTAATACAACAGCTAATGCCACGCCTAATGCCACACCTAATAGAGCACCTAATGCCTCGCTGGTGGCGCAGCAACTAAAACTGGCCGCGACAGAAGTGGCCAAACCGATATTTTTTGCCGTGACCATTATTATGGTGGTGTTTGCCCCTTTGTTTACCCTGCAAGGGGTTGAAGGTAAATTATTTCAGCCGATGGCGGTGAGTATCTTGATTGCCATGGCGGCCTCTTTGTTGGTGGCGTTGATTGTGGTGCCGGCGTTGGCGAGTTTTATGTTTACCCGGCCGATAAAAACCCGAACCAGTTTGGTGGTGGTGTGGTGTGAATACGTATATCGCTGGATGCTGACAAAAGCCATGGCACATAAGCCGTGGGTGGTCAGCTGTGCCGTAGCGATGTTGTTGGGCGCGTTGTTTTTGTTGCCACGGTTGGGCACCGAATTTGTGCCTGAGTTGGAAGAGGGCACCATTAACCTGCGGGTCACTTTGGCACCGTCGTCAAGTTTAAATACCGCACTGGCAGTCGCCCCTAAGCTTGAAGCGATGTTGTTGGAGTTTCCTGAGGTTAATTATGCCTTGAGCCGCATTGGTCGAGCTGAAATTGGTGGCGATCCGGAGCCAGTCAGTAATATTGAGATATACATCGGCCTTAAACCATTGATCCTGTGGCAAAGTGCCGCTACGCGTCAGCAATTGCAACTGTTGATGGCGACCAAATTAGAGCAGTTCCCTGGTCTGTTGCTCAACTTTTCGCAGCCCATCGCAACCCGGGTGGATGAGTTATTGTCAGGGGTTAAGGCGCAGTTGGCGATTAAGTTATTTGGTCCTGAGCTGGATATGTTGGCCAGTAAAGGTCAGGCGATAGAACAAGCGGTGCAAAGTATCGACGGTATCCGCGATGTGGCGATGGAACAAATTGCCGGTGAAGCGCAGTTAGTGGTTAAACCCGATCGTCGTCAACTGTCGCGTTATGGTTTGTCGGTGGGTGATGTGATGAGTTTGGTCTCTGATGGTTTGGGTGGCGCAGAAGCCGGGCAGATCATTAATGGTAATGAGCGTTATGATATTTATGTGCGCCTTGGTGAGCAATTTCGTGCTGATCCAGAACTTATCAAAGACCTACGTTTGCAGTCGCCAACCGGGGCTTGGGTTCCTTTAGGGGATGTGGCATCGGTGACCATTGAATTTGGCCCACCGCAGGTACGTCGTGATGACGTACAACGACGGGTGGTGATTCAGGCGAATGTGCAGGGCCGTGATATGGGCAGTGTGGTGGCGGATATTCGTCAAGCGATTGCTGATAAAGTGGATTTACCCACGGGTTATTCGGTGAGCATTGGTGGTCAGTTTGAAAACCAGCAGCGCGCGCAGCAGCGTTTGATGATTGTGGTGCCGTTGTCGGTGTTATTGATTGCAGTTTTGCTGTTTGTCACTTTTCGCTCGGTGGGTCAGGCATTATTAATTTTGCTTAACCTGCCACTGGCGATGATTGGCGGTATTGTCGCTTTGTATCTGTCGGGTCAATATTTGTCGGTGCCTAGCTCGATTGGTTTTATCACTTTGTTTGGCGTGGCGGTGCTAAACGGGGTGGTGATGGTTGAGGCGATTAATTTACGTTTGCAGGGGTTGAAGGCTGGGGGGTTAAAGGCTGGGCAGTCTATAGGCGATGCGATCTTTGAAGGGGCTGTTTTTGAAGGTGCAGTATCACGATTACGCCCGGTGTTGATGACGGCCATTACGTCGGCATTGGGCTTGATTCCGATGATGTTGTCTAGTGGGGTAGGGGCTGAGATTCAGCGGCCGCTGGCAACGGTGATTGTTGGCGGACTGGTGACTTCTACCTTGCTGACCTTGATTGTGCTGCCTGCGTTGTATGGCAGGTTTTCGCGCTAGAATGGGGTGGTATCTATGGCACTTTAGGTCGGCTTCCGAGCGGTTTGCGCTTTTGCTGATAATGCACCAGCGCATCTCTGATTTTGTCAGAGCTAAAGGGTTTAACAATAAAGCCGTTGGCGCCTAGGCTAATGGCTTGTTTAACATTCTCCATTGAGCTGTAACTGCTGATCATGATGACAAAGGTATTTGGCGATTGCTGGCGAATTTGCGCCAGGGTTTCCATGCCGTTTTGTTTGGGCATTTCAATATCTAAAAAGACGATATCGGTGGGGGCTTTAACCAACTGTTGCAGCGCATCAACGCCATCTTTGGCCTGGACGATGTTGAGATATCCTAAGTGTTTCAGGCAACCAGCCAGAAAGGCTCTAAATTCGCCGACATCATCGACCACTAAAATCCGGGTTTGCGATTCATATTCTTGGGTTTTCACGTTAAGCTCCTTTCTTCGATTCAAGTAATAAACGACATTATGACGCCTAATCCCACTGGGTAGCAATAAATAACGATTTAGGATCCATCATTAAATAACATTCGAATGTGCGCTGTTATCTAAACTGTTTCTTTGTTCGGGGCCTGTCTTTGGCTGGTGCGTCACGCGTGGGCACAAAAAACGTGACCACCCTACGCCATTCCATAGCAAGTTTTGGACTTTTTAAATTGTCACTCATTATTTTCTTCTTCTAACCTAACCAATTGAATGCATTCCCTTAAACGTTCTATTTGCTGAGCCAGGCTGGCACAGTTATCGGCTTTAAATTGCTGCTCGATATCTTTGGCTAGGGTATATAACGAATTGAACGCCAGCGAACCCGCCGCACCTTTAAGGGTGTGGATCATCACTTTAACCTGTTGCAAGTCTTGTTGTTGTGCCGCTTCATCTAGTGCCGCCATAAACTTAGTCATGCCAGCGAGATAACTGGTTCTGATGGCGGCAAACTCGTCATCGTCGAGCATATTGGTCTTGAGTCGGTTAGGGTTGGGCATATCATCAGGGTGGAGATATTTGGCCAGCACGCTAAAAAATTCGCTTGTGTTGATGGGTTTGCTGATATGACCATTGCAACCGGCGTCGAGATAGGTATCGAGATCGGCTTTGATTACATTGGCGGTGAACGCAATGATGGGTGGTTGAAAACCGACCTGGCGTAACATTTGGGTGGCTTCAATACCGTTCATGATCGGCATTTGTATGTCCATCAATACCAAGTCAAAATCTTCAGCGAGGGCTTTTTCTACCGCTTGTTGACCGTCGTTGGCAAAGACTGCCTCAGCGCCGGTTTTTTTGATATACAATTTAACCAGGTTTTGGGTATCTTGATTGTCTTCGGCAATCAGCACCCGACCCTGTAACCCTGGAATGACTTGTTGGGCGTTGGGTTTGATGTTTTGGGCGATGGGCATTTGATAACATAGCTGGTCCGGGCTAACTTCTGGAATGCTAAATTCAAAGGTAAAACAACTGCCT
>JBLGCB010000129.1:0-14635 GCA_047617105.1 Phenylobacterium sp.
GCAACAGCAGTTACCATTAAAGAGCCTAAAGCCAGTGCTACATTTGATTTGTTAAGTGTTTTCATTGTATATCCCTCAGGAGAAAAATTAGTAAAGTGTGTAAACTTATTTAAGATAAAATGATCATCATGTTATCTGCTGATTATACTGTTGTGCTCTTTTGCTGCTATCGCTTCAATGTCGCATACTTATCTTAAAAGACCCAGAGCGCGATAAAATTATTTCATCAAGACGTCATTTATTTAACTAACACCATCATAAAAATTTTGCCACTACTTTACAATTCGTTGAGTTATACGGTTAATATACTGATTATAAAGTCTTTTCTATCTTACGTCTAAATTGACCAACAGGCCATTGGCAAGATAAAAAAAATCAAAAAAAATTGAATTAGATCGTAAAAAGCGCCACCAAAGTGTTGTAAATATGGTCTAGATCAGAAATTTATCCCCAACAGCCCATTTCAATGCCATCAACACAATACCCTGCCTTTCGTGCAAAATGGTCAATACCCGCTATAATTTAATCAATCGCCGTATCATAAGGAAACTGCCGTGCTTCATTCATTTCAAAATATATCTTTTAGAGATGAGCAAACTGGACTGTATAGTGAGGCTTATTTCATGGAGGTTTTCTACCGAGAATGGCATCATATGATAAGGGAGCAGCTTGCCTTATCACTATTGGTGGTGCGACCAAACCTCAACCTCATCACTGAAGATGGACTCAAAGAGTACATTCTGCTAGCCCAGTTACTCGGTGATGCCACCAAACGTCAAACTGATGTGGTATCAAGATTTCACAATAATGAGTTTGTGGTCGGCCTGTTCAATCTTGATTCCGAGGGTACCACTGCGGTTATCGAGCGCATCAAAGCATCTGTAGAGCAAAAAAATGGTCAGCTTGTTCATCTTAACCGGGTATTGATTGGTGCAATGAATGTTGCACCAGGCAGAGAAACTGATATCAATACCATTTTCAATCAGGTGATGGCCATTGATGCTGCATCACACAGTGGTGCTAAAAACGAAAAAATCAGCTATCAATTGCAGGCTTATTCCTGAGTTGTCGTAATGTGTGCAATGAACCAGATTGCGTAAAACTAAATATTGGCCGTAGGATGGGTAGAGCCTAAAGCGAAACCCATCATAATTTGGCAATAAACCGCAATATCGTGCTGCTATCGCCAACAAATGATGGGCTTCGCTTCGCTCTACGCCATCCTACGGAAGTTTTGACACAGCCTCGCGCACCATGCCCCACCGAAATGTCGGACCAACGAAATGTCGGACCACCGCATTAACCAACCCATATTAAAAAGGCATTGAATATCACTGGGTTATCGCAATTCCACGTTCATGGTGCGCAATGCGCACCCTACGACCCAAAACGCAAAAAAGACGTTATAGCAGGGCTATAACGTCTTTTTATTTTCACTCAATATTAAAGCAATAAGCAGAGTACCTTACAAAAGTACACCATTTCTTTTCGCTTTATCTTTGATATATTGCTTCCAGCTTCGCGTTTGCTTTTTCGCCGATGGTATTTTCTCAGCTTCTAACAATTTGGCATAAGCCTGCTTGTAGTCGCCTTTGTAGAAATACGCTTGCATCAACGTTAGGGTAACGGCCCCTTTCTTTTCAACACCGTTATCCATCGCTTTGTTTAACGCACTGATAGCCTGTGGAAATTTCTCAGCCTGGAAGAACATTTCTCCCTGACGTCGATACAACCGGGCATCGTTATTAAACTCAGCAGCTTCACCAAAATATTTGGCCGCTTTAAGCATTTCTTTGGCGGCTAAAAAGTAGTTGGCTAGGCGCTTAACAGTCTGCTCATTACGCTTCATTACACCAAGCTTGATGTATTTCTCTTGAATTTGAGCCGCTTTAAACGGCACTTCCAATTGAGAATACATCTGTGCGAGGGTCTTGAACTCGTTAGCTTTTTCGAGAAAACCTTGTTTATACGCCAACTCCATGGTGGAAAGGCCTTTTTTATAGTCCTCAACCAACACATAGAACATGCCCAACTGACTCCAGTATCGCTTTTTCTCTGGGAACAGTTTGACTAAGGTTTCACCCATTTTCACCGTATTCTTATAATCTTTACGTTCATAATAAGAAGCCAGTTTCAAAATATAAGGCGTTTCTTCGATTTTTTCAGCTAATTCAATCGCTTTATTGGCAGGCTCAATCACCTTATCCATTTGCTTAAGTTCATAATAACCATTGGCTATACGAATATAAACTTTTGGATCTTGCTCACCAGTAAAGGCCATCCATTCCTTATACTTAACGATCGCCTTAGCGAAGTCTTTTTCCATCATGTAAAGCTGGGCCAACAACTGAATCACTTCAGCCTGCTCTTTGTAGTTAAGTACATCACCTTTAGCTGCCAACTCAATATATTTGATGGCATCTTGGGTTTTACCTTCAACAGTCGCATAAAGGTTACCGATGAACTTATTCAAAAAAGCCTGATCGAAAGACTTACTAGCATTGGTATCCAGTAAAATTTCTATTGCACCATTAACGTCTTCGAGACCGTATAGTTCAAAAGCTTTCTGTACTTTTTTACCCACCTTCGGCGAAGGTATTTTAGTTTTAGCTGACTTACGTTCTTCAATTTCAGCGGGTGTCAGGGCAAAGGCCGTACCGCTATACACCATAGGTGCAAGCAATGAAGCGCTAAGCGCAAGTGCTGACAAAGTTTTTTTCAATTTCTGCATCACTTACCCCTCATCCTGTTCCATTGAGAAATCAAGCTGAACACTCAACCCGGTTTGTTTCACCGGCTTGCCATCAACCATCTTAGCTTTGTATTTCCAACGCTTTAATGCTCGCTTAGCCGCACGGTCAAATACCCGTTTAGGCATCGCTTCAGTCACCTTAACATCTTCAACACCGCCTACTAGGTTGATACTGAAAGATAGGCGAACCCAACCTTCTGTACCATTACGCTGAGCAGTCATCGGATACTTAGGCTCAATACGCACGATAGGCGTTGCATCACCATCACGACCAATACCAGAACCAGGTCCTGTCAGACTCATCGTATCACCACCAACATCTACTGATGGGATGTTGAACTGTAAGGTTGACGAGTCCATATTGTCGTTATCAGGTTCCGGCTCAGGCGCTTTAGGCGGCGCTTTAGGCGGCGGTGGCGGCGGTGGTGGAACCCGACGCTTAGTTTGCACGTTCGATTTAGGCGGTGCAGTAAGTAACTCAACCCTTATACTTTCTGAAACATCCGCATTACGATTTTCACCGCCGGATATTAACATTGCCATAAAGTAAAATAAGCCGAAACTTACTGACGAACCAGCCACGATTGACAGTAATAAGCGGAACATATTATTTATCCTTTGCTGCTATGGATATTCTTAAGTCTTCGTTAGCCGCTTTGATAGCATCCATGACTTTAACTACTACGCCATGTTTTGCATCTTTATCAGCCTGAATAACGATAACTTCTGTCGGTGTTTCAGCCAGCATTCTTTCAATGTTAGCTGCCACACGCTCAACATCTACCACACGCTTATCCATCCAGATTTCTCCGGTATCTCTGATAGCAATGAAGATGTTGGCTTTTTTACTTTTTGTCGCTTTTGCAGCTTTAGGTTTTTGAACCTCAATACCCGCTTCCTTCAAGAAAGAAGTGGATACGATAAAGAATATCAACATGATAAACACGATGTCTAACATCGGTGTCATGTCGATAGCTGCTTCTTCGTCTTCGCGAATACGTTTACGAGCCATGCTATTGGTCCTCTAATGATGTGGCAAACTATCGACTAAACCGTCTTTAGCCATTTTAACTCTAGCTTCAATACGAGAGCTGAAAAACACCCCGGATATCGCCGCAACCATTCCCGCCATTGTCGGGATTGTTGCCATCGAAATACCTTCGGCCATCAGTCTCGGATTACCAGTGCCCTGGTTGCCCATGGTCTCGAACACCGAAATCATTCCGGTAACGGTCCCTAACAAGCCAACCAGTGGACACATCGCCACCAACGTTTTAATAATTAACATACGAGCATCTAACTGCTCTGATGCTTGTGAAATCCATGCATCACGAATTCTATGTGCATACCAAGATGTTGTATCAGTTCTGGCATCCCAGTCCGCAATCACTTTCTTGCGAACGCTGGGAAAAACAGTAACTAAAAACATATAGCGCTCTAACATCATTACCCACATAATGAAAAGCACTCCGGCAACGATATACAAAACGTCACCACCAGTAGCAATAAAATCCCTGACAGATTCCCACATTTCTATCAGGAATAACATTATGCGTTCTCCTTCTCCGAATGCGCAGCGATAATACCAGCACTCTGTAAGTCAAGAATATTCATTACAGCCTTGGCTTGGCCTGCAACCAAAGAGTGAACGAAGATGAGTGGCAATGCAGCAATCAGACCCTGTGCAGTCGTTACAAGTGCCATTGAGATTGAACCCGCCATGATTTTTGGATCACCAGTACCAAACAATGTGATTTGTTGGAAGGTGTTAATCATACCAACAACCGTACCTAACAGACCTAGTAGCGGTGCGATAGCAGCAAGAATTTTAATGATGGTAATACCACGGTCGATTGACGGTAGTTCACGTAAAATCGCTTCATCCAGTTTCAACTCAAGGTTCTCAACATCGGCATCTTTGTTAGCATGATAGACAGTCAAGATGCGGCCCAGAGGATTCTTTTTGCTTGGATTCTCAGTGTTCTTGAGCTGACCACGCATTTGAATTTGCGTCAGTGTCAAACCAAGGAAACGCACGATGAAGATAAGCATACCAAGCGCAAGTACCACGGTAATGATAATACCAACCGGGCCACCCGCTTCGTAACGGTCTTGTAATGTCGCTTTTTGGGTGTTCAAACGTAACAAGCTGCCTTTCGATGGATCAATATACAACTCGGTAAATTGACCAGAAGGGGTTTTGTTGAAAGCTGCTACAGACGCAAGGAAATGCGACTCTGCCGCACGGCCCAAAGGCTGAACCTGTAAAGTATCGATGTTATAAATCAAATACTGTGCAGGGCCCATTAGGTTGAACGTACCAACACGCGTCAGTTCCTGAGTAGAAGTAGCACCATCTAAATCAACCACTTCAGTGGTAAATTTGGCCACTTTTCCAGATTCTGTCATTTCAGTTTGTAGCGCAATCCACAGTTCTTCTAACTCACGAATGGTAGGAAGTTCTTTGGCTTCTGCTAATTTGAACAATACATTTTCACGACCAGGGAACTGGGCGCTGATGATTGAACCAGTGATAGTACCAATGGTTTCATTGGCCTGACGACGAACAACCCCAAAGATTTCACCTAAGTCACCTTTAGCATTATCCAATTCGACTGCTTTTTGTCCTAATGTGGTTTCGTTTTGAGAAAACTGCTTGCTCAAACGCACACCACGGGCTTTTTCTGCTTTAAGCTGGTTTTCTGCTTTTTTCAGTAATGCCTGTTTATCCGCTCTGGCTGCAGTAAATTCAGCTTCGCGTTGTTTGTTGATTTTACCGTCAGAAATACGGTCTTTTTTCACTTGCTCCAAGATCTGATCCAACTTACCGTCGGCCGCCTGAAGGGTGAAGGAGCTTGCTGACAATGCGAAAGTCGCAACAACAGCCAAACTCTTAATTAGTTTTTTCATCTGGGCTTACTCCGCTGCAAAAATCGGTAATTTAACAAGTTCTGGTGCTGATTGTCCGCGTGCTACACGGATGGCTCGGCTAATAGAACGAAGATAGGTGTCATCCAGTGCTTTCCAGACTTGGGCGTTATTATCCCAAAGCCAGGCACTTTTCATATCCAGCGATTGAGCCAAATACGCAATACGACCGAACTGAACGAAATCAACCGTTCTGTCACGACCATCAACACTCAGTTTACCCTGCCATGCATTGGTCAAAGAACCATAATCTTTTTCGATTTGGTAAGCTTCGAGCACCTGACGATATCGCTCAGATACAGTGATATCAGCACGGCTCATATTGTCACGTAAAGTGGCAACACGGGCTAAACGTTCTTCTTGCTTGATAGGAATGTCAGCCTTGACAAAGGCTTCGAGGGTGTCGATCATTTTGAACATCAGCGGAACGACGTTCTTTTTGGTGTTCTCGATTTCCTGAATCTGGCCATTCAGAGAATCGATGTCTTTTTGTTGACTTCTGACCAAGCCATTAACGTAATCGTTATAGACTTTGAGGTTTTCAGTTTCATCAACGACGCCACGGTACTCACCAATGAGCACCTGGCCTTGTTCGTAGGTATTGTTGATTTTTTCCTGTGACTTTGCGCCAGCTTTATGGATTTTACTTTCCACTTTATGTAAATCTTCAAGCGGGTCTGCAACAGCGTTGCTTCCCACAAATGCTAAAGCACCAATCATTGCTGACGCTATTAGACTCTTTCTGATTCTCACAGACATAGTTCCCAACCATTTATGTTGTAATAATAATCCTCTTTCAAAGCGACTAGCTGATATCTCATCAACACCAGCGTAATCGAATAAAGAGTTCGATAAAATGCATACACATTTGACTTAAGGGTTTGCCGCAGCACGACAAAATCCCCCAAATCTTCTATGAATTGAATTTGTTTGTCAACCAAACAAGTCGGCCGACGTCCGGTAAGCCGGATTTTTGCGATAACATGACGACTAATCACGGTGAATGCCCCGGTAGTCTATCAGCTTCTGACGCTTTGGTGCTAAAAATTCTGTAAGATAAGGAAAAAACACGATTAATGTTCCTTCAATACTGGTAAGTCCACCATCGCCCCTCCAGAAAAGAGGACCAATGGTGGACCTAATGCGGTAAATTGACAAGTCTCTTAATCAAGATTCTACCGTAGTTCGGATATTAAGGATTCGCCCAATTCGATATTTCGCGATGATCCTTCCATCGCTTTATGGGTATCGTCCACCAAATGTTCGATATTTTTGACAATCGCTTCAGAGCTGCTGAGCTGATCGCGCACCTGATCAATCATTTGTTCGACCGATTGTGAGCTATTTTTCGCCAATCCAGCCAAAGATCCCAACCGTGAAGTCGTAACATCGGCCATGCTAACACTGCTGTCGATCAGTTCTTGGACTTCTTTTTGCTTTTTGATAATTGAACTGGAGACATCCATGATTTTCTTCATTTCTGTCTGAATCTGGTCAGCGGAGCTGTTGGCGGTATTCGCCAGCGAGCGAACTTCATCAGCGACCACCGCAAAACCTCTACCATGCTCACCTGCCCTTGCCGCTTCAATGGCCGCATTCAGGGCCAATAAGTTGGTTTGTTCCGCAATACCTTTGATGGATTCAACCAAGTGATCGATGTTCTTGCTGTTTTCGTCAAGGTTTGCCAACAAGTCAGTAAACTCACTGATAAACTGAGCTGAACTACGAATATTCGACACCAGTTTATCTAACTCCTCGATACAATCCTCGGTGGTGCTTGAGGTTTCTGAGGCAGATTCAAAAGAACTCTGTGAAAGCTCAGCCACCGAGCGAGATTGTTCAACAAAATCCTTCACCATTTCATAACTGCTTTGAATGGAGTCCAAGCGTTGCTTGGTGGCCACATTGACATCCTTGGCCGTTCGGGTGATTTCACTGGCAATGCTTTTACTATTGCCATTGGCGTAACTGTCGTATAACGCCGCCTTTTCTTTGAGATCAGCCAACTCTTTTTGATCAATCAGTGCCTGCCCATCCGGGACGCGACTTTCACCTAGTCCGAAAAATTTTAACATATTCTAAGCCCTTAATTATTAGGATTGCTTGTTCTCTTGGTTTGTACATTTTGAACTTGCGTACTCACACTTGCATAAGTTGACACCATATACGGCACACAAAATGTCAGGACAATTTTTAGTAGCCTGTTTGCGTCGATACCAGTGATCCCTTCTTTGTATATTACGTCGCCATGGTTAATCAGGGTAAGTAATATACCGACCACCAACGCCACTTTCAGCGACCGTAATACGACCTCTCGGCCTACGGCGATAGTTAACCACTGATTCATCTTTTCTTAACCACTTATCATAAGACTGGAGCAACTCAAAATTCTCCAGACAACTAAATATATCCTAGACTAAATATGCGCTAGGTAAAAGATTTCTTTGTATTTTGTTTGACTTTTTCTATGCACAAGACATTTCAATTTTTGCCATTAAGTGCTAATGTTCTACCAACCGTTACCACAACGCCGACATATGCTTTTTATCTGCACAAAAAATGTTCTTTCGCCATAATTTGAATCAACATTGGTGGGCTACATACACGTTTAAGGAAAATTTTTTCATTATGTTTTTATATGCAGCACGACAGCCCATTTTGGATAGAGAAAAGAACCTGTTCGCTTATGAATTGTTGTTTCGTGATAGTCTCGAAAATGTATTTCCTGAAATAGATGCAAATGAAGCCACTTCCAAGCTTATCGAAGGTCAGCTCAATATCGGCGTAGAAGATTTTACTGGCGATAAACCCGCTTTTATCAATTTCACCCTCGATACCCTGATGAAGAAATATCCGACCATGATCCATCAGGATTCCATTGTAGTTGAAATTCTTGAAACAGTACAGCCGGGCAAAAAGTTACTCAATGAATGTAAATTACTTAAGGAGCAAGGTTACACCATTGCCCTAGACGATTATGTTCACCAACCTGTTTGGCGTCACTTTTATCCATTTGTTGATATTATTAAAATTGATTTCATGGATACCACTTACGAACAAATGGAAGTAATTAAAACCGCTATTGTTGATTTTCCACAAATTAAGTTGCTAGCCGAAAAAGTAGAAACGTTAGAAGAGTTTGAAAAAGCAATGGAAATGGGGTTTTGTTATTTTCAGGGCTATTTTTTCTCCAAGCCCGAAGTGGTTAAGAGCAAATCGCTATCTCCTGCTCAATTAACCCTAGCTGAGTTACTGTACGAAACCTCGAAACCCGATATTGACTTAGCCAAAATTACTGACGTATTTCAACGTGATGTTAACCTTGCCTACAAGCTGTTACGTTACTCCAATTCTAGTATTTTCAAGCGTCGCAATGAAGTGGCCAACATCAAGCAAGCGTTGTTGGTACTGGGTCAAAAAGAGCTGAAAAAATTCCTTTCGGTTTTGTTTGCCGCCCAAGTGGGCTCAGACAAACCACCAGAATTGATGAAACTGTCGATGGTACGAGCGCGTTTTGCCGAACTGATTGCCGAATCTCATGGCCAAGATTCTTCCAAGGCTTTTTTAGCCGGTATGATGTCATTGATTGATGCCCTGCTCGATGAACCCATTGAAACGGTGATGGATAAATTGCCTTTGTCACAGGAAATAAAAGATGCGCTGATCAAAAAAACCGGTGTGCTCGCAGCGTATATTGCCATTAGCAAAGCATTCGAAAAAGCCGATTGGGACCGGGCGGATAAACTAATTGCAAAAATAGGGCTAGATAAAGACATTACTGCGTCATTAAGCCGAGAAGCCGCCCATTGGGCCGATAAGCAGATGGAAGCGTTGGGGCAGTAGGACTACCTTTAGAATAACCCCCACAAAAAAAGGGAGGCTAAACAGCCTCCCTTTATAATGTAACTGTTATCCAACTAAATATTAATCTTACTCGCCAATCGTTCAAATAACTTCTGGCCAATGCCTTTAATATTCTGAATATCTTCCAGTGTTTTAAATCCCCCCGCCTCTTTGCGATAGTTAATAATCGCGGCCGCTTTGACTCTGCCAATACCCGGCAAAGAAATTAACTGCTCATAGCTGGCCAAATTAATATTCACGGTTTGTTGCATCGGGTCAGCAATCGGTGGCACAAATCCGGGCAGTGGGTTTGCTTCACCTTTCGCTTGGTTAAATGCTTGACTGTCTGCCTGATTATAAGATTTAGAAGGACTATCCGACAACTCGCCACCAAAAGCGGATGATAATGGTGTAAATAAAACAGCGGACGAAAGAAGTAATACGGATAATGCTTTGTTTGGGTTTTTCATAATATCATTCCTTGCGATATTGATTATGTAAATTACGGTGATGTTTAAGTGTTTTTCCTTACTGCCACTTAACCATAGAACAGCATTTTCGATGATGCAAATTATTATTTCAGTTTTGTTATGATCTACCTTCACTTTAGTGTAGCCAAAACAGTATATTCGTGTCCAATACAGCCAAAAATTACCGTTTACTACTCATTGATGCTACCGAGGCGATTATCTGTTTCTGTTTCCTGTTGAAGTAAACGCTCGGCAACCCGATAGCCCTGCTGCGCTGATAATCTTAACCAGTGTAGGTAATCCTGACGCTGCCCCTTGTCATCGTATGCCAACGCATAACCATATTGGTAATTGGCCAAATCAAACGCTTCTTGGTCCAACTTAAACTTGGCCCTGCGAATATATAACTGGGGCATCGCCTGGTCCATAAAGGCCATCAGCGTCAATTGAGCAACGGGTTTATAAGCACGGGAAGCCAAACCCTGACAAGTCGACACTGGCGTTAATGTTATGTTTTCACCCGGCCAATACAACTGTGCTTGGCTGAGTTCTATCGCCTGCCCTGCTGGCACTACCATCAAATTCTCACCGGCAAAGCCAACTTGCTCTGTCTGACAAACCCTAGCTGCAATCACGGGCGGCAAGGCATATTCATCAATAAAACCAAAATGATGAAACAACTCATGTTTGAATACGCCATAACCCTTATGCCGATTCAAATAGACCATGCCATTACTATAATTGGCCACCCCCGATTGACCATAAATCAAAACTGGCGTAACGTTATCCGCTATCGCCAACTGATCAGCCAGCAAGGTCAGATTACATTGTAATTTATCACCAGCATTATCACGGCAGGCAAAACGCGCAGGCTCAAACAACACTGGGGGCTTAAAACACACCGCTAACCCCTGCATCGCTACATCAGCTGACCATTGGCGGATCACCTCGGCGGCATAACGCAACTCATGATATCCAGCGACCACCAGTTGCAAGTTAAGTGAGCACTCACCTTGGCGCTGCTCAACCACCGACAACGGCAAATTCAGTAGCTTATCGACCTCTTGCAACAACCCTTGAGCGTCTTTACTAGACTGTTGGGTCAACCACTGCCTAGCCTCACTAATGTCATTATTGTCCAACATCACCTGAGCAAGCCGTAACTGCGCATTCGGATCACCCCGCAACACCGCTGAAGAAAGCACCTTTTTTGCCTCAGGTAGCGCTCCGAGCTGGGTTAATAACTGACTATATAACAAAGCGCCCGCCACCGAACCTTTGCCCCAGGCACTTTTAAGCCAAAACCGCGCATCAGCCAACTGACCGCTGTGATAACGATTAAAACCTTTAAGATAATGGGCCTGAGCGTGGTGGGTAAGTGCTGGTTGAGATAACCATTGATTTTTAACGGTCAAAGACCATTGTGGATGTGCAGCATAATATTGTAATAACGCCTGAGGATGACGTAATTTAACCGCTTGATACAGCAATATAGAATCAGGTTGCGCCAGATAATGCCGATAAACACTCTCCCGATCCCAACACAGCGAACCAGAATTCAAGAACAAACAAAACCCAACAACCACTAACGCTCTTGCCTTTGCTCTTAAACCAGTAAAATCCCGTTTGCCAGCCCCATCGCCAGAGGCGGTGAGGTTGGCAGACGGGATTTTACCCATTCACTTCAATCTTTTTTTTTAAATCCAGCTCCAACTTAGCATACTTGTGCTCAATAAAACCATGAACATTGGTGGCCAATGACAAGCGATAATAAGTATCAGCCGCCACTTCATCGCCCATCAGGCTTTTGTGCTTACCAAGGTAAAAATAAGCCTCACACAATCTCTCGGCCCGCTGCTTATCAGAAGTGATATTGACATCTATGGTCTGTAAAAATTCTTTTTCACTGAGTTGACCCAAATAAAGCTTGATCACGCTGGTCGCCCAATCTCCTTGTGGTGACTTAAGCGCATTTTGCTGCAAATCGGCCTGAGCAGCCTTGAGATCAATTTTGCTTTGCACAATGAACTGCCAGATAATGCGGTAAGGGTCAGCAGGTGAGAACGACAAATAGCGTTGCAAATCAACCATGCCCAGTTTTGCCCGATCACCATAATAAAGGGCAATACCACGGCTAAAAAATGCAAATTCATAATTGGGTTTTAACTCACTCACCGAATCAAATGCTTCATAAGCACGATCGAAGTTGCTCGCTAACGTCAGATAAACACCCAGGTAATTATACGCTTCGGCCAAGTCAGGTTTAATTTTTAACGCTTGGTTAAAATCAAACCGGGCCAGAGATTTTAAGCCCATATTGTCATAGACCACCCCACGATCAAACAACAACCGCGCTCGTTGATCTTCGCTTATCTGGGCAGTGGCCAAAATATCACTCAACCGAGCCAGTTGCACTTCTTGGTTGTAGTGCACCGGCAACGGTGCAGCAATAATAAGATCAGATAAAGTCACTGAGGTAGAAGTACAACCTGATAAGGCCGCCCCACACAGTAGTAGTAGACTGGTTATTTTATTAATTTTCATATCATCCTATGCAATTGATAATCATGTCTACATTACAGTATAACGCTTTGTGGGTTAACCCCAAAAAATGTTTTATTTTATTTCATAGCAAGATATCAATTTCTAATCTCCATAAAACACAAAGGGAGCCAATTGGCTCCCTTTTTTATAACAACCTAGTGTGGTTGCTAGTGACTATACAGTTACTGCGCAGCTGGTGCTGCATCTTTTTGCGCGGCTTCTTTAATACTTAAGCGAATGCGACCCTGACGGTCAACCTCAAGTACTTTAACAGACACTTCCTGGCCTTCTTTAAGATGGTCAGCAACGTTGTTCACACGCTCTTCAGCAATCTGTGAAATGTGAACCAACCCGTCTTTACCTGGTAAGATATTGACGAAAGCACCAAAATCAACGATACGCATGACTTTACCATGGTAGATAGTACCGACTTCAATTTCAGCCGTTAATGCTTCGATACGAGCAATCGCATCTTTAGCACTGGCACCGTCTGTCGCCGCAATCTTGATAGTACCATCATCTTCAATCTCGATAGTAGTACCAGTTTCTTCAGTAAGGGCACGAATGGTTGCGCCACCTTTACCAATAACTTCTGCAATTTTCTTTGGTGGGATCTTCAAGGTATAAATACGTGGAGCAAAATCAGACAACTCTTCACGGTGACCAGAAATCGCTTCTTCCATCACTTTAAGGATATGAAGACGTGCGCCTTTGGCTTGTGTTAATGCCGCTTGCATGATTTCTTGAGTGATACCTTCAATTTTGATATCCATCTGCAAAGCAGTAATACCGTCATTAGTACCAGCTACTTTAAAGTCCATGTCGCCAAGGTGATCTTCATCACCAAGAATGTCAGATAAAACAACATAGTTGCTTTCATCTTTAACCAGACCCATAGCAATACCAGCAACCGCTGATTTGATTGGCACACCAGCATCCATTAATGCCAATGATGAACCACATACAGAAGCCATTGATGATGAACCATTAGATTCTGTGATTTCAGAAACAACACGAACGGTATACGGGAATTCAGCTTGAGTAGGCATTACTGCTTGCATACCACGTTTGGCCAATTTACCGTGACCGATTTCACGACGCTTTGGAGAACCAACAAAACCAGTTTCACCAACACAGTATGGAGGGAAGTTGTAATGGAACAAGAACGGGTCTTTAATTTCGCCAGTGATAGCATCGATGATTTGAGCATCACGTTGAGTACCTAAAGTACAGGTTACGATAGCCTGAGTTTCACCACGGGTAAACAATGAAGAACCGTGCGTTCTTGGCAATACACCAGTCATCACGTCTAGGGCACGGATCATATCCGGATCACGTCCGTCAATTCGTGGCTCACCAGCAATGATGCGAGAGCGTACAGTTGACTTTTCAACAGCACCTAAGAAATCTTTAAGTTCGTCTTTATCAAGGTTATCGCCTAACTCGGCAGCCAGCGTCTGAGTGACATTGGCTTTAACGGCATTGACGGCATCTTTACGTTCCATCTTATCCGTCATGCGGTAAGCTTCACCGATACCTTCACCTGCCAACGCGCTAACTTTTTCATACAGATCAGCGTTAATGGTAGGTGCCTGCCAATTCCATGAAGGAGTAGCAACTTCTTCGGCCAATTCTTTGATGGCACTGATGGCGACTTGCATTTGCTCATGACCATACATCACTGCGCCTAACATAATGTCTTCTGACAATACATCAGCTTCTGATTCAACCATCAATACCGCACTTTCAGTACCAGCAACCATCAACTCAAGACGGCTGTCAGCAAGCTCAGTGATTGAAGGGTTAAGGATATATTTGTCATCGACAAAACCAACACGAGCAGCGCCAATCGGGCCATTGAATGGCACACCAGAAATGGCCAATGCCGCAGATGTACCAAGCATAGCAACCAAATCAGGTTGGATATCTGGATTCACCGACATAACTGTCGCAATGACTTGCACTTCGTTTTTAAAGGCATTAGGGAATAATGGACGGATAGGTCTGTCGATAAGACGACAAATCAGAGTTTCACTTTCTGAGGGGCGGCCTTCACGTTTGAAGAAACCACCTGGTATTTTACCCGCAGCGTACGTTC
>JBLGCB010000130.1:0-14623 GCA_047617105.1 Phenylobacterium sp.
CACTGACATCGTAACTGAGCCGTGTCACCTTGAGTCGATGATGATCCAATTTCAACGCATTGCCTGTTTTAAGGTTAACCGATAACACTGCACCATCGCTCATGCCCACCAGCACCTTGCTAGCGGTTTCATCAACATGCAGCGCCGATACCGTGGCACTATGGCTAAATCCCTGAACATCCCAAACGGTAACCACTGAGCCATCTGCCACATTAAGCATGGTGACCGTCCAGTGACCCGCGACACATAAAAACCGTGCATTGCCCGAAAGCGCCAGCACAAAGAGTTCGTCGTCAAACTGTTTTTTATGCCACTGCGCCAGTGGTTTTTGACTGCGGTTATCCCACACTGCCACCTGCTGATCATCGGTTAAAATAGCACTCACCGCGCCATCTTTAGACAGGTCTGCCGACACCACGATTGCTTCGGTATAACGATGAGAAGATTTGGCCGTCATGGGTCGTTCATCATCGTTACTGCAACCCAACAGCACCACGATTAACCCCAGCACAGACCAAAAACTCGACTTCTTATACACGAGGAATATCCTTAGCGGTGAGTGGATTATCGACATTAAGCGCTGAATATATCCGCAGGGCAGCATAAGCGTCATTGGCGGCATACAACAATTGTGCATTCGATAACGTTGTTGCCCCCCAATTAGATGTACTGTCACTTTTAGATTTTTTTATATGCTCGCCCAACACTATGGCCACTGCCGCTTTTAATCCAACCGCTTGTTTGTATCCCAATTGTTTTACAATGGTCGATAACTCTACCGTTGACTGAAGCTTAATGCCAAGTTTTCTTTGCAATGGCCCACGATCTGATTTTAAACCAAATCCAACCTTAATAAAACTTTGGCTCTCGATCACTTCTGCCAACAACGCTTGGCCAGTTTCGTCACTTAAATGAAATAAAAATGCGTGGTTTTCAGTGCTGATTTGCACCAGGTGCGGACCCGTTTGGGGTTGGTTGGCAATAAAGTTCGGTTTGCTTTCGGTATCGAAACCGATATGGCTAGCGTTGAATATTTCCTGGCGGGCAAAATTGAGATCATCAGCGGTACTGACCACATGAATTTTGTCGAGCGTTAAGCCTTTAAAATCAGGAAGTTCACGAATTTGTTCTTTTGTCGGTCTGTCGAGGTACTTGTGTTGCACAGTTGGTCTTATCGTTTCAATAGTTTTTTCACACCTTAAACGAAAATACCTTGAGCATCAATAGGTTGTGTGAAATCCATATCATTGACTTGTTAAACCCCGATTTAACCCCTACTCTATAGCGAACATATCATCAGCCTTTCCCCGTGAGTTTATCACCATGCCCCAAACCACATCCGGTTTAAAACGCATCGCCGCTGTCGCCTATCCTGACTGCGTATCACTTGACCTAACCGGCCCACTTGAGGCATTTAACTATGCCAATTTACTGGGCAAAGAAGAAACCGGACGGGATGATATTGGTTATACCATTGAAATATTGGCCAAAGAACCCGGCCCGGTACAAACCATGTCAGGGGTGAAGATACATGCCGATAGTCGCTTTGACAATTTTGATCAACCGCTGGATATTTTGCTGGTACCTGGAATGAAGTTTGGCACTCAAACCTTTCTCGATAACGGCCTAGCACAATGGATTGGCACTCATGCGCCCAAGTGTCAAAGAGTGGTCTCGGTATGTTCGGGCGCGCTGATCCTCGCACATTCCGGGATACTGGCCAATCACAAGGTCACCACTCACTGGAATCATGGCGATATCATCCGCGATAATTTCACCGATATCGAAGTGGATGACAGTCAAATTTATTGCAAATCAGGCAAGATATATTCTTCAGCGGGTGTGACAGCAGGCATTGATTTGGCGTTATCGATTATTGAAGAAGATTTTGGTCGTAGCCTAGCATTAAAAATCGCCAAACGTATGGTGGTGTTTCTTAAACGCCCCGGCGACCAGAGTCAGTTTAGCAACTTACTGGCCAGTCAAAGCAAAGCCAAACGTTTTGCCGAACTGATTGACTGGATAGAAAAAAACCTCGCACAAAACCTCACCGTCACCGCTCTAGCAGAACGCTGCGCCATGAGTCCTAGAAACTTTTCGCGCAACTTCACCACCGATGTTGGCCACTCGCCCATGCAATATATTAGTTTTAGACGACTTGAATGGGCGCGATTACTGTTAGAAGAAACCGATCAGCCTTTGCAGTCTATCCCCCTGACCACTGGTTTTACCACCCTAAGCAGCTTCAACAGCGCTTTTAAAGAAGCTTTTCATACCACCCCGGGGCAATATCGTAAGCGGTTTCAGTAAAACCATTCAAGCTTATTAAAATGAACATTTGCAGCACTGTAACGGTAGCAGGTTTGGGTTTTTGAGTGGTTGAAGGTAGACACATAGGTTTAATGATCAGTCTGAATAACCACTGGTACCAAACGTGTAAATTCAATCCCACCCAACCGCGCTTCAAAAGGCACGGTAACCCCCACAATCTCACCCTTGGCATTGACATTAAAAGTCATCTCTTCACCACCAAAATAACTGTTAAGCTGGTCGGCGTCACCGATAAAAGTATTAAAATGCCAATGGTCAAAAGACTCACTCAAGCTACCATATTGTATTTGCAACAGCTGTCCAACATCTGCTTTACCGTCAGCGGCAACCACTGAAATGGTCAGCTCACCATAAGCCGGATGGCGATAACGTCCGGCATAACGTTCAAACGAAAAAGGCGCATCAAGCACCACTGCTGGTCTGGTCATCGCTGCCGGACCATGGTGCTCGTGAGGATTGTGACCTTTTAACTTTTGTTGCAACGCCTCGGCCACATAATTGCGTGGTTCACCACTAAGGCCATTGCCCAAAAGACGCCCTGACACATCCATCGCCAAGTTATAAGGAATGTCACTCATGCCTTTATTAACCAACACCACCACGCCGATGCCCTGCTGCGGATAAGTGATCACCGATGCGGTAAAACCATCGATATTGCCACCATGGTACACCTGATAAAAACCGTCTACAGTTTCAATATCCCAACCTAGGCCATAAGAACGGGGGGATTGGTGTTTAGACAACCTGGATGAAATCGGCGTATGCGGCACTTGCAACTTCGCCAATGAACGGCGTTTTATCAGTGATTGCTGCCCCTCTGTACTCGGGTATTTGCCCTCATTAAGCAACATTAACATCCACTTGCTCATGTCCTTAACACTCGAGTGGATGCCACCAGCGGGCCTGACCACGCTATCAATATTGGTCTTTTGTGGCACCTGGGTTAGGCTATCGCCAATTAGGTTATACGGTTGAGCATAATTGTTGGTCGCGAGCATTTGCGAATAACTCAGGCTGGTATTGTTCATCTCGAGCTTATTTAAAATGCGCTGTTGCACTAGATTAGACCAACTGGTGCCCGTCACCTGTTCAGCGATATATCCAGCCATGCCGTACATTAAATTATTATATTGATACCGCTGTCGTAGCTCTTTGCTTAATGATAAATAAGGCAGTTTTTTAACTAATTGTGCCCCGGTTAATTCAGGAAAACCAATCCAAAGCAAATCATGGCGCGGCAACCCGGTACGATGGCTCAACATATCAGTCAAGTTAACGTGGTTGGTGGCGTAAACATCGGCGAGTTGCCATTGAGGCAGATAGTGTTTTACTGGCAAGTCCCAATCCAGCTTACCTTCATCGACTAGAGTAGCGATTAAAAAGCTGGTGAAAGCCTTGGTGGTTGAGCCAACAGAAAACTGTGTATCTGCGGTGGCTGGCAAACGATTTTTAATGTCTCGTAGCCCATAACCCTGAGTTTTAAGCACCTTTCCATTGGCCACAATACCAATCGCAAGACCGGGGATAGCAAAATCACTGAGGGTATTTTTGATTTGCGCATCCAACCCTGTCAGCGCAGGTTCATCTGCTGCGGCATAAAAACACCAGCTGGTTAAAATGGCTGCGGCGGATAATACCCTATTGACTACTTTCATCTATTCTCGTCCCACGGTGACAAACTTTACAGTGATTATAAATCAACCCGGGGACTTGTGACGGACAAATTAAGCCAGAAAACAGACAGAATGTCAGTAGCAAACATCAGCTTCGGGCTGCTGTTGACTCTGTACTAAACCATCAATAGCCATGCCGTAATCCATCTTTTCTCCTCGAGGGTAATTATTGCCTGTAAGGCTAGTAACCTCGGGCCATTGTCGTTCAAAATAGCTTTTTACCGTGCAAATCGGCAGCTTCGGGCTAGGTTCCATCACTTCTCCCGCAGATGTTTTAAATATAAACGCTTGCTTGTTATCTTCGCGTGATGTTTGTGCCTCGATAATATAACTCCCCTTATGAAGCTCAAGATGATGAAAGCGGCAGAGCTTCATCAAATTATCCGGATTGGTTTCTCCGCCCTCCGCCCAGTGCTGTATATGATGAAAATCAACATAGTTCGATTCACAACAACCAGGAAAACGACAGGTTTCGTCTCGAATGTCTAGGATTCGCTTCAGTGCTGGCGCCACGGTACGCGCATTACGCCCCATATTGAACACATTACCGTCTTTGTCTTCTAATACCGTCAACAAGCTGGCATCACAACTCAGGCGTTTAGCGTTTTCTAATGAAATCCATTGTTGATCTAAATAAGGAGCGCTGAGAAGAGGAGCATGACACCCACAAGTATCGCTGTGATTGGCGTCTTCTTGTTTACAGTCATGAGCATGTTTTAGCGTATCAACATCAAGGTGAAGCACAACCTGGCAGCGTTCATGACCTGCCAGAGGTTTAACACCGTTAGATGCCGTGGCAGTATAATGTTCTATGATAGCAGTAAACGCATCAGCGCGTTTTTGGCCGAAGTTGCACTTTTCAACGATTTCTAGTTCTGGATCGGCATCATCAATCAGGTCCGATTCAGGTAAAAATGTTTCCGCGGAAACGTTTGGTGGGTTTGAAATGGGTGTATAACCAACAACATCAGGCAAAGGTTTATCTTGTTGTCTCATCACTTCTTCAATCGCTTTTACCACTAGACCACCTTCTTCTTGTGGTAATTTGATATGAATATTCCACATGCCATTATCATCTTGACGACAGGTCAATTCTCGCAATTGTTGGTGATCTTGTGGTTGCTGTGATTTTTGCTGGTTCTTTTCTACCTTCTCATATTTACGCACCAATTTTTCCATTTGGTTCGCGGTGCCATAATTTGCAACCGACAATAAATATTCTTCGTTGTCATCTGTTGCTACCCGAGTCATCGCACGTACTTTAGAATAACTGACAGCACCATTTTCAAAGGCTTTATTTATCAGCGGTAAGTTTTCCAAACAGTGGGCTATCCGTACTCTTTCTCTCGCGGCATTATCAGAGATTCCACATTTCCAGTTCAACCATTGCGCACAAGAACTAATGCCAACACCACCCCAACCTTGACGACGGTCAAACTCAGCGAGAAATTTTAAGAAACGATAGGTGGCGGCATTGATGTATGCGGCTAAAAGGGTAATCTGCGCGGCTAATTCGGTATTGTCTTGTGATGGTTCTGCGTCACAGATGTTATCACAAGGATTGGTTTGATTAAGGTCCATAGTTATACTCACTGATTAAAAAACACTGTACATAAGTATAGTTTAAAATCACTAAATGACTATTAATCGAGCAAAATAAAGTAAGACTAAAATGTTATAAAACAATAAGTTGAGTAACTTAAAGCGCATAAAGAGATGTGGGTGATATTGTTGATCGTTGGGGAGTTGTCAAGTTAGGGTGATATCTTTGAATTGGTGTGATTTTTCTAATGCAGGCGTCGAAGTAGCACACCAAGCCCGTATCAATATTTAAAATGTTGACCTATAACTGATCTGCCAAACCTTTAACACCAAGCCTTCAACACTAAGCCTTTAACATAAGCACATCAACCAACTTCAATGCGACGAACATCATGCCCATCAGGCTATGACCGCAAAGAACGCATCGGTGTCGCCCTAGCAATGCTAATGGCATGACCGGCCACAATCCCCCATGCGGTCAACAGCGTGACACTACTGGCCAATAAGATCACTGGCACAACAAAGCGGATACGTTCAGCATAAAAGTCGAGGTAAATGCCTGAAGCCAAATAAGCCAGTGGCATAGCGACCAATAAAGACCACATCACGGGTTTTGAAAATTGCCAGATTAATAAACCAATAATCTGACGTTCGGTGGCACCCATGATTTTACGCAGCGCTATTTCTTTGCGCCGCCGCTGTGCCATAAACGCGGTTAACCCATATAAACCAATCAGCGCCAATGACAAAGCCACCGCAGCAAAAATGGCGATAACGTCACTGATCATTTGCGGGATACGATAAAAGAAGTTGAAATAATAATCTAAAGACGCCCGTCGAATCGGGTAATCTTTAATCACCTGCGCCCACACCTCATCAATGGCCGTTAATGTTTGGTCGTTAAGTTTATCGCTAAGGTCATCAGCCAGCCTAATAGAAATAAAGTTATAGCTTTTTGGCTCAGTCAAAAATACCAGTGGTCTTATTTTGGTATGCACACCACGAAAATATTGATCGGGCATCAAACCAACAATCTGGTATTGAGGCAGCTGAGCCTCTTTTTTATTAATCGTTTGATCAACCGGTAGCTGATAAAAGCGCTTGCCAATCGCATCACTGCCACCATATCCCAATCGCTGGGCAGCCATCTGATTAATCACCACTTGAATGGCTTCTCCCGAATCCTCCGTCAACCCCAGAGCACGTCCGCCCAGCAGTTCAATATCATAAGCTCGCATAAATTCAGCATCGACAGAAACCATTATCACCTTAAAACCTTCTTTGCCACCTTTTAGCGCCGACACTTGATGTACTTCTCCCGACTGAACAAAGGGAATAGCACTAGAGAACGTGACCGCTGCCACCCCCGGCAATGCCGATAAACTCCGACGTAGTTGCTGATGTTTTGGTTGAATTGATTCAAGACCAATACGCGACAGCACCACCAACTGAGACTTAGGAAATTGATTCGCTAACCCTTTGATATTTTCATTTTGAAAATAGATGATCATCACCATCGCAAGAATAAACATTGAAATAGAAAATTGTGCCGCAATCATCACATTACGAAAAGTTAAACCTCGGCGGCTGTTTAAAAAAGAGCTTTGTAAAGTGTCAATCGAGTTATACCGCGAAATCAACAACGCCGGATAAATGCCCGCCAGTAACCCCATTATCAAAGTGGTCAGTAAAAGCCAAGGCAAAAAATGACCATACGCCAATGTCACGGCTTTGCCAGTCCAACTGTTATAAGCAGGCACGCAAAGCTCAATACACGCCAGCGCCAGTAACATCGCAAATGCGGCGAGGATCAGACTTTCAAGCAAAAACTGCAACAGCAATTGCCAACGTTCAGCACCAAAGGTTTTACGTAAGCCTATTTCACGGGTGCGGCCAAAACTCTGTGCAGTGGCCAAATTGGCATAGTTAACACAAGCCACCAGCAACACCAATAATCCCAGCAATTGAACCGTTCCAAGCACCGGAAAACCCAACGCATCCCAAACCATAATATTTGCTTCAACTAAAGGTCGCACTTTTAAAGCACTAATGTACTCAAGTTCTTTTGCTGGTACATAACGGGGATAAATATCGTCGACCTGCGCTTGCAGCCAAGGTAAATCTAGGCGCTCGGGGAGCAGAATGTAGGTCATATCCGCCGGGTTAAGGCTGGTCCACTCACCTAGCGGATTAAAACCATCAATATCCACCAGCACTTGCACCGAAGTGAAAACCGTTAATGTCGAGTTGGGTATAAATGAAGCGTTAAAATGACTGTCAGCCGCAACATCTTCAATCACCGCACCAATAACCATATCACGCTGATGATTCAACGACACTTTTTCGCCCAATACATCAATACGACCAAAAAGCCTTTGTGCCGTGGTTGCAGTGATCACCAAAGCATAAGGGTCTTCAATGGCCTTAGCATCACCCTGTAAATAGTTAAAATCAAAAATTTGAGTGAAACCTGGGTCGACAAAACGGATGCTTTCATAGCTAATACCTTCGCTAATACCTTCACTAGTACCTCCACTAGTACCTCCACTAGTACCTTCACCCACACTCAACACCCGTTCACGCAATAATGAACGAACCACCTGTTGTGCTGGTTTGATTTCTCGTTTAAGTATGGGGGCTAGGGCTAAGCGGGCATTGGCATACTCACTGATGGGTTCCTCAGATGTCGGCGAAAAAATACTACCAACGGTAAATATATGGCCACGCTGGGCAAACATATGATCATGATTATTCTCATAACTTGTCAGCAGCGTGCTAAATAAAAACACACTTAACCCCAACGCCAGTCCGGCAATATTGATAAAAGCGTATAAGCGATGTTTGGCTAAATGCCGCAGTGCCAGTGTAATGGTGTTGGTTATCATGTTTTTACTCTACCTTTAAAGCGCGACCTGCAAACGCACATTTTCACTCACCACACGCCCGTCGAACAGGTTAATGGTTCGCCTGGCGTAATCGGCATGAGCGGGCGAATGGGTCACCATCACTATCGTGGTACCCTGTTGATTTAGGCTCTGCAACATTTGCATCACTTCTTGACCGTGCGCACTGTCGAGATTGCCGGT
This sequence comes from Phenylobacterium sp., assembly GCA_047617105.1. Classification (GTDB taxonomy): domain Bacteria; phylum Pseudomonadota; class Gammaproteobacteria; order Enterobacterales; family Alteromonadaceae; genus JABSOG01. The sequence continues at coordinate 8,633 of JBLGCB010000130.1, forward strand.
GGGTTCATCCGCCAATATCAGCGCCTGCCCGCCCACCACCGCACGGGCCACCGCCACTCTTTGTTGCTGGCCGCCAGATAATTGTCCCGGCATATGTCTGGCGCGGTGAGCAATCGCCACTTCATCCATCACTGTGGCCACCCGCTGTTTGCGCTCAGCGCTGCTGATATTGTGATATAACAATGCCAACTCGATATTTTCTGCCACCGACAAATCATCCAGTAGGTTAAAATCTTGAAAAATAAAACCGATATTGTGCTTACGGATATTTGCCAGTTGTTTTTCATTACCCTCACTGACATCCTGACCCATAAACAGATATTGGCCGCTGGTTGATTTGTCTAGCAACCCCATCATATTGAGCAATGTTGATTTACCGCAACCAGAAGGCCCCATGACGGCCACAAATTCCCCCTGAGCGACATCAATATTCACCGAGTTTAGGGCAACGGTTTTCATTTCATCGCTTTGATAGACCTTGCAAAGGTCGCGTAATTTAAGCATATGGGATTTCCTTGGTTGATTTGACGCGTTAATACCCATAGCCATACTATCAATTTTTGGCCATCAAATATCAAATTTTGGCCATTAAATATTAGGTTCGAGCCACTATTGCAGAGATTTAAAACAATTGTCAAAAACTGGCCCCTTTTGAGTGCTCTCACCCTCGGCAAATATGCATAAAACTTTAATATTTATTCAAAGCAAAAAACCTAACAACACCGCCCTCTCAAACAAACAACAAAGCTAACAGGACCAAACTAGACAACAAAACCAATTAAGACAGCTGAGTTCAATAGTTTTAAACCATTAATGGTCCACGTTTTTACTTTTATCCACTGCGTTCCCTGTTAATATTATTTATAAGTTGATATTTTTCGAAAATTGTTAAAAAAGGTCATTAACGAGTCATTTCATCCACATTTCGTGAGACTTATCTCACATGGTCGGTGGATATCGCTGATAAACGCATTTATTTTCAAAAAAGCTGAAATTTACCCACCAATTATATACTTATTATATATCAATAGCTTACGAATTTTCTATTAACAAAACATATTTATTTATTTGACATTAGTCCCAGAATTAAAATATACGTTCCTTAATTACATTTAGACAAGACATTTTCTTTCCCCTACACTTTAAGTGTCAGAGGCTCACCTTGCAGACAATCGAGCCATGCTGATAGTGAATTAAAATGCAGTCAAATTTAATATGTAAAAAAGGAAGATATTATGTTGTCCATGCGTAAAAATACCGCAGAACAAGCCACGTTATCGGCGCTGTTACTGTCTACTATGTTGTTATCTCAATCCGCTTGGTGTCAAACAGCCACCGAACAAGCCGCCAAAAAAAGCACTTTCGATAAACCCACCTACTCCAGTCCAATCGCTCTATCCAATGACAATCAATTGATTTGGTCGGTCAACCCAGATAGCGATAGTGTGTCGGTCATTCGCACCGATACCAATACGCTCATCGCGACCATTGATGTTGGTGATGAACCTAGGAGTATTACCCTATCACCCAACAATCGTTATGCCTGGGTCGCCAATGCCGCTGGCAATAGCGTCACAGTCATTAAAATCAAAAAAGGCAAACCCAACAATTTTAAAGCCGTGGTGACCAAACAAGCCATGGTCACCGGTGCTGAGCCCAATGGTATTGTGATATCACCAGACGGTAAGCGGGTATTTGTTGCCAATAGTAACCAAGATACCCTTACCGTCATCAATGCTAAAAACCGTAAAATCATCGGCAGCGTCGACTTGAAAAACAGCCTGTGTAATGTCGGTGATAAACAGCGCCATTTTCATCCGCGCGCCCTGGCTGTCACCCAAGACAACAAACAGCTGTATGTCACCCGTTTTCTGTCTTACACCCATCAAACCGGTGCACAAAAAGAAGACTCTGGCAAAGAAGGCGTGGTGTGTCGGTTAGACATCGACACCCACTCAAAATCGATAGGTGATTATCAACCAGCCAGTGTGGTACAGATGAGTTCAACCAACACTGGTATGCTCGATGCCAATGGCCAAGCGACCTCGGCTTTTCCTAACCAGATGCAAAGCATTGTGCTCAGAGATGGCCATGCTTACCTGCCCAATATCGCCGCTTCTCCCAGTGGCCCACAACGATTCGATGTCAATACCCAAGCCTACGTCAATCGTATTGATGGTATTGGCAGCAACGAAACGGATGCTGGTAGCATCAATTTGCACCTAGGTGGCGCAGAGCCAGAAGCGGGCAAATTAGAATTGTATTTTGCCAACCCATGGGGCATGGCGTTTACCAACCAATCAGGACCAGGATCGGCTTATGTCATCACCGCAGGTAGTGATATGTTGGTGAAACTCAATGTTGCCGTCAATGGCGAACTGGCCTTCACCGTTGATGGTGATACCACCCGTTACATTGATTTAAATGATCCAGACAACAGCGCCACCAGCGGTGCGAATGCGGGCAAAAACCCATTGGGCATTGTGATTAATGACGCTGGCACCACCGCTTATGTCACCAACTACATTTCGCGCAATGTGTCAGTGGTTGATTTGACCAGCGACACCGTGGTCAAAGTGGTGGCCACCACCGACTTACCCGCACCAGGTTCGCAAGACGAAATCAATTTGGTCGGTGCTGAGATGTTTTACTCATCGAGGGGTAACTTTGTTAGACCCGCCGGCGCTAAAGGTTCCAGTCGTAACCGTTTAGGTGAAAAAGCCCGCCAAGGTTGCGCTAGCTGTCATGCCCGAGGTTTAACCGATGGCGTGATTTGGCAGTTCGCTTCTGGTCCCCGTAAAACATTGGCGGTGAATGGCACGTTTAACCCCAAAGACTTTAGCGATCAGAAAATCATTAACGCCTCTGCGGTATTTGATGAGGTAGAAGATGCCGACCTGAACACTCGCCGGGTATCCAGTTCTGGTAAATTGTCGGTCCCCTTGCCTTGTAATGAATTACCGCCATTGCTCGGTGTCACTGAGGGCACCAACAATCGTGACCACGGTTTGATTTTGGGTGAAGATGGTGACTTTGAATTTGCCCCTTGTACTATCAATCAGTTTGCCAAACCCAATGCTGGCAGACCACAGCCTGATGTATTATTGCCAGGCAGCAACGTTAAAGTGCCAGCCCATGATGCGCTGATTGATTATCAACGTCGCGCGCTAAGAACGCCAAACCGTGCCATGACAGTGGCTGAATTACAACACGCTGGCGCACCAACGGTTGGTGGTGTCATTGGTGCTGATATCGATGCTGGTGAGGTTTTGTTTGTCGCGGCCAATTGTCAGTCTTGCCACAATGGCGGTAAGTGGACCAAGAGTCATAAAGACTTTGTTTCACCACCAGATCCAAGTGAAGTGTTTTCAGAAGTGGGTGCCGTTGGTGCTAACCAATTCCAGTTCTTGGCCAGATTCCTTAATGACATCGGTTCGTACAACCTCAATGTTGCGGGTCAAGGCAATACCATCAGCGGTTACCCGGCCATCGGTGGCATGGAAATCGACAGTGGTGGTAATAAAGCACTGGGCATCGATCACAATGGCGATGGCAAAGGCAATGGCTTTAACGCCGCAACTATCCTTGGTGCGTTTAGCTCACCGCCGTATTATCACAACGGCGCGTGTGAAACGATTGCTTGTGTGATGGCCGATGTCAATCATCGCCGTGCTGGGCTGGCGCAAGGTCAGGCTGATCCACTGGATGATGCCAATGCGCGTGCCAAAGTGGTGACGTATGTTGAGTCTATTGATGAGGCAACTGCGGTTCATTGATGGTTGTTTAAGCGAATGAGTTAGTGAGTTAGGCCCCTGTGCATTTTGATGGCATAGGGGCTTTTTTACGCGACGCTTTGCAACAGGGCGGTAAAGTTAGCGGTCATTTGAGGGTCTGGCCGCTGCAAGAATTCACGGGCTTGATTTAAAGACCAGAGTGTCAGTAGCGTGTTTAACATATTGTCATTTATTTTGACAACACCTTGCTCATTTAACCATTGAGCAATTTTTGCCCCGTGCCAGTAAGACGTTTTGCCAGTAATCACCGGTGAAGGAAAGTCTTCTGTGATCGAGGTTATCTCACCTCTGGCATACTTACGCATATTTTGTTTAGTAAACCCAAACAGAAATGCCAATTCTGACAGGTTAAGCAGGTCAGGCGCTGCTCGCTCTAGTTGTGCATGTGGGATGGCCTGCTTGACATTTTTTATCGCCGTTTCAACCGCAGTTTGTACGCTGGATGATTCACGAATAAAGCTTAATCCCAAATAACCAGGGGCTCCTATGCCAACAGTAGCATCATCACACCCCGCCACATACAATGCATCGAGGTGCTGATCCGGTGATTCACCTTTGTTCAACTTAAAAATCAACTCAAATGTATACTCAGTCATCGTCATCTCCTAAAAATTGACACTTGTCTGGATGTTTTGGACGAGCCATAATTAGATGCCATTATAAACCGCTAGTTGTCTTATGACTACTATCTTAGGTTATGACCATATAAGCTACTTTAGGTTAACAATTTAGTTTTACCCTATCGGCAGGATTGTCGGCCGTAGGGTGCCCGTGCGTAGCACGGTCCGAGGTTACGAGGAGCATTGCGCACCGTTGAACAAACAGTCATAGATCAACCTAGAATATGGTTGGACGAGAACGAATGGCTCATGGTGCGCAGTGCTGCTCGTGCCTCGCATTTCGCTACGCGAAAGCACCCTACGGTAAATATCCCAAGGCAACTGTTAACCAGTTTGATCGGTGCCCTATCTTATGGGGGGTGACAGGTTTCTATCTAGCCGTGTCATTGACTGGTGGTTGGTTATACCTGCGTCGTGCTCCTGCACGCAGGTATTGATACATCCATGTATCAAAAAAAAGCCCGCTAAAAAGCGAGCTTAAAATATCCACAGAGATAGTCTTTCAATAGTACGGGTAAAACGGTAAAACAAGTAAATTAGTTATAACTAACAGTCACGGTAATGGTATCTGAGTAGTTACCAGCAGCATCTAAGCCGGTTGATAACGGGGTGATTTTAAGGATATGGTCTTCTGAAGTACCGGTCTTATCAGTACCCGCAGCGGTCGCAGAAGCGGTGTAATCAGTCGCCAAGTCAATGTCACTGGCAATGCTGCCAACATCTAAGGTGTAAGCCACTTTGTTGCTGCCATCAACCAAGAAACCATTGTTGGCAGAAGCGTATTTGGTGGTCGCGTTTCGACCAGTGTTACACCACACGGCTAATGTACCAATGTCTTGAGTGGTGTTGGTTTCATCAATCAACAAAGATGAAGCCCCTGCACTGCCTGTGCTGTTCACTTTACACATCGCGTCAATCGTGCCGCCAATGTTAAATATTGCAGTGTTGGTATCTGATACGGTGATTTGAGATGCAGCTGACATAGAAGTAACGGCACTAGCGACAAGAATTGATTTAAGTAATGTGTTCATGAGGTTTATCCTATTGTGTACTGCTTTAGTTAAATGTTATTCGGTTGGCTGTATGTTGCCGTGTAACCGTTTCTGATTAACATAGAGCAATAGCGGTGCCAACAATTTATAATCAATGAATAAATTTAATAAAACTTTTAAAAAACAATAAAATAAACAATAAAATCAAAGGGTTAATGAGGATAAATAGTTAGAGATAAATTATCCTGGTAGTTGCCTGCGGGCATAAACTCGACATTGCCCAACACAAACGAAAAGCCAAACCACGTATTATTGACGCTTGCGGCAAAGTCATAACTGCGGCTCAGTTGCTCAGATGACGGAATTTTGACGTTATCAAAACTAATGGTGTAATCAATCAACGCATCGGTCTTGCTTTCGTGCCTTAGGCCATTGTATTCAGAGTCCAACACAATATCGTAAGCACTGTTACTCAATACTTTGATACCCCAATCAAATTGGGCGTTATTGACCAACTCGCCCAAATCAATCTGATAATCACCATTAATACCCGACACCTTGCTTTGACTGTTGTTGTCCAAAGTA
>JBLGCB010000131.1:0-14622 GCA_047617105.1 Phenylobacterium sp.
TACTCTGGTCACATAATCTGGGTTGGCAATAAACGCTCTAGCAAAAGAAATTAAATCAAATTTATCTTCAGCAATGGCAACACTGGCCGTTTGGGCATTATAACCGCCTACTCCCACCAATGATTGATGGTAATTGGCCCGCACATATTCAGACGCACTACCACCGAGAAAATCAAACTGCTGACTATCATCAAAAATGCCAATATGAACAAAAGCAAGGTTGCGCTGCGCCAATTGCGCCAGTAACTCATCCAGTACCGCCCGATCACGACTGTCGGTGGCAATGTTGCCATGACCGCCCGGAGAAATCCGCAATGAGGTTCTTTCATGGCCAATCTGCTCAATCACTGCATCGGTCACTGCCAAGGCAAAACGGGCCATATTCTCTGGACTCCCGCCATATTCATCGGTGCGTCGGTTGCTGTCATAATGCAAAAACTGCTCTATCAAATAACCATTGCCACCATGAATCTCAACCCCATCAAATCCCGCTTCAATGGCATTGTTCGCCGCCTGGGCATAATCTTTTATCAAGCCGTTAATCTCATCAATCGTCGCTGCTTTGGGTGGCACATATTGTAACTCAGCCATTCTTGGCAAGTTGCCTGTAAGTGCCACCGCCGAGGGTGCCAACACAAATGTGCTCGCTGGTGAACCATCAGCAAAAAAGTGAGGATGTGCCGCCCGGCCGCAATGCCATAACTGAGCAAACATTTTTCCACCTTGTTGATGCACCGCATCAGTCACCTTAGCCCAGCCTCTTATTTGAGCGCCAGTGAACAAACCCGGCGTATTAGGAAAGCCCTGGCCATCAGGGCGGATCAGCGTCGCTTCACTGATGATAAGCCCCGCCTCAGCGCGGCGGCCATAATATTCAGCCATAACACTGGTCGGCACCAAATCATCATCGGCCATGCAGCGGGTCATAGGGGCCATGATAATTCGGTTTTTCAAAGTCAGGCTGGAATTTAAGCGGTAGGATTCAAACAGGTTTTGGGTCATAACCGTCTCTTATTCGTCAATGTTATTACTGTTGTTAATAAATGTTAGTGCCGTATAACATAGACTTTTTGTCTGGCGGATGCAAATTAGCCTCAATTGACAACAAATATATTGTTGCTATATTTAGTTTACTGCTAAATCTTAGCAGCAATAACAAAATGACTTGGTATGCAGTTGTTTTAATGGAGAAGAGTAATCATGAAAAAAGTATTAATGTTCGCCTTAACCGCATTAACGATGAGTTTGACTGTCAGCGCAGCACAGCTTGATGTCAGCACAGCGAAATGTTGTAGTGGTGAGATTGAACCGCCAATGGTTGCTTCTATTAAGCACTAGACCAAACAGGGCCGGGTAGTTAAACGGTTTGAAGGACGCAGATCTTGCGTCTTTTTTTTTGCCAGTAACCTTTTACAGCCAAGCGACAGAACCCTTTGTTATTGGCGAAATCATCACCATTGAATCAACCATAATACAACAACCAGCCACCTTTAATATTCATCTACCTGACAGTTAACTGCAACCAACCCAATTACACTGGATTAATGGCGGCCTTTATTTAACGCTAAATAAAATTCAACAAAAAATCTTCGCCGAAATGATAGGATTTTAAAGGTATCATGCAGCTAACTGCGTTGAAATAGCGTGAATAGGTCAAAAACAATAAAAAAAATGGCAAAAAGTGGGTTTATTTCCGATTTCTGTGGGTGAATAGTCGCAAATAATCTTGTATCATGACGTTATCAACACAATCAACAAAGTTAACGCTATTATGTCAGCACAGTTTAACGTCCTGGTCTTAAACGGTCCTAACCTAAATATGTTGGGTAAACGTGAACCAGAGATTTATGGTTCAGCGAGCCTGAACGATATTATAGGCGAGTTGAGCGTATTCGCCAGTAGACTTGACGTACAATTAAGCGACTTTCAATCGAATGCCGAACACTTGTTGATCGAACGTATACATCAAGCGTTTGAAAAAATTGACTTTATTATTATCAACCCTGGTGCGTTTACTCATACCAGCGTTGCCATACGAGATGCCTTATTGGCGGTGAGCATTCCTTTTATTGAAGTGCATTTATCTAATGTGCACGCTCGGGAAGCTTTTCGTCAGCATTCGTATTTATCAGATATTGCCCAGGCCGTTATTTGCGGTCTTGGAGCAGACGGTTATCACTACGCACTACAAAGTGCAGTGAAGCATTTACAGAAACTTAAGCAAGTAAACTAAAAAAGGATATAAAATGGATATTCGCAAAATTAAGAAACTCATTGAACTGGTAGAAGAATCCGGTATTTGTGAGCTTGAAATTTCAGAAGGTGAAGAGTCAGTACGCATCAGCCGTAATGGTCCTCCAGCGCCACCACAAATGATGCAAATGGCAGCACCTGCCCCGGTAGCACCAGCAGCGCCAGCAATTGCCCCGGCATTTGCACCAGCACCCGCCGCTGATGCTGAACTTTCGGGTCACATCCTGCGTTCACCTATGGTTGGCTCTTTCTACCGTTCTTCTGCGCCAGGTGCCAAATCTTTTGTTGAAGTAGGCCAGCAAGTTAAAGCTGGTGAAACATTGTGTATCATCGAAGCGATGAAAATGATGAATCAAATCGAATCAGACAAAACGGGCACCATTAAGCAAATTTTGGTTGAGAACGAAGCTGCGGTTGAGTTTGACCAGCCTTTATTTGTTATTGAATAGGCAAAAGGCAAAATTATGTTAGATAAAGTTGTCATTGCAAATCGCGGGGAAATAGCCCTGCGTATCCTACGCGCCTGTAAGGAGCTTGGGATCAAAACTGTCGCGGTGCATTCAGTTGCAGACCGCACCTTAAAACACGTATTACTGGCTGATGAAACCATTTGTATTGGCAAAGCCTCAGCCACTGAAAGCTACCTCAATATACCTCGTATTATTGCCGCCGCTGAAGTCACTGATGCCATTGCAATCCATCCAGGTTATGGCTTTTTGGCTGAGAATGCCGAATTTGCCGAACAAGTTGAGCGTAGTGGTTTTATCTTCATTGGTCCTCGTGCTGAAAGCATTCGACTGATGGGTGACAAGGTATCTGCTATCCGTGCCATGAAAAAAGCGGGCGTTCCTTGTGTACCCGGTTCAGACGGTGTGTTAGATCCCAAAGCAGCCGATAAGAATGTCACCATTGCCAAACGCATTGGTTACCCGGTGATCATCAAAGCCTCTGGTGGCGGTGGTGGTAAAGGGATGCGTATCGTGCGCAAAGAAGAAGAGCTGGTGCAAGCCATTCAGTTAACCTCTACCGAAGCGGGTATGGCGTTTAACAATGATCAGGTTTACATGGAAAAATTCCTTGAAAACCCACGTCATGTTGAAATTCAGATACTGTCAGATGGTCAAGGCCATGCGGTTCACTTGGGTGAACGAGATTGCTCGATGCAACGTCGTCATCAAAAAGTCGTTGAAGAAGCACCTGCCCCGGGTATTACCGAGGACATGCGTCATCGTATCGGTGAACGTTGTGTTCGTGCCTGTATTGATATCGCCTATCGTGGCGCTGGTACGTTTGAGTTCTTGTTTGAAAATGGCGAGTTCTATTTCATTGAAATGAACACCCGTATACAGGTTGAGCATCCGGTAACCGAAATGGTCACTGGCACCGATTTGATCAAAGAGCAGCTGCGCATTGCCGCAGGTCAGCCTTTGTCGCTCACTCAGGATAGCATCAAGGTTACTGGTCATGCCATTGAGTGTCGAATCAATGCCGAAGATGCCAAAACCTTTATACCGTCACCGGGTCATATCACCCGTTTCCACCCACCGGGTGGTTTGGGCATTCGCTGGGACTCGCATATTTATGCTGGTTATTCAGTGCCACCCAATTACGATTCAATGATTGGCAAGTTGATCACTTACGGTGAAAACCGCGGTGTCGCCATTGCGCGAATGCAACATGCCTTGAACGAAATCGTGATTGATGGCATCAAAACCAACATCGATTTGCACAAAGAGATCATGGCCGATGAAAACTTCCAAAATGGTGGCAGTAACATCCACTATCTTGAGAAGAAATTAGGCATGTATAACTAACTACCAACCGTCATACGGGTCAGACCACAATAATTTTGTGTCCAGACGATCCATCATACGGGGTCAGACCACATTAAATAGTGGTCAGACTAATCGTCATACGGGGTCAATGCTCATTAAATTTCGTAGACAAACTTGTTTGTCTCGAAATTACAATGTGCTTTGACCCCTGTTGCTAGCCTCCTTTACGTCAAGCCCCCTAACAAAGCCTTCACCCTTCATGTTGCTGGCCTCCGTTACGTCAAGCCCCTAACAAAACCGTAAACCCCAACCCAACCCCCCCCAATCACAAAGAAAGTTTCCTCCCCCGCTTCAATCCGATATAATCCGCGCAATTCAATTATGAGATTTATCACTATGCCTTGGATACAAATCCGCATTCATGCCACCGAGCAAAACGCAGAGACCATCAGCGATTATCTGATGGACACCGGATCACTGTCAGTCACCTTTATGGATGGCAAAGACACGCCAATCTACGAACCTGCACTGGGCGAAGTGAAATACTGGGCAGACACCATCGTCATTGGTTTATATGATGCCACCGAAGACATGGACGCCGTTGTCGGCTACTTAAAACAACAGCCGATACTGATCGACAATTTCCACTATAAAATCGAAGCGCTAGAAGACAAAGACTGGTCACGTGAATGGATGGATAACTTTCACCCGATGAAATTTGGCCAGCGTTTATGGATTTGCCCCAGCTGGCGTGATGTCCCCGACCCAACAGCCGTTAACATTCTATTAGACCCCGGATTGGCTTTTGGCACCGGCACCCACCCTACCACTGCTTTATGCCTAGAGTGGCTCGACGGGCTGGATTTAAGCGATAAAACCGTGGTCGACTTTGGTTGTGGTTCAGGCATTTTGGCCATTGCAGCACTTAAATTAGGTGCCAAACGGGTCATTGGTATCGACATCGATCCTCAGGCGATTCAAGCCAGTGAAGAAAATGCCAAGCGTAACGGGGTCGAACAACAACTCGAATTATACCTACCAAAAGACCAACCACAACTTGAAGCTGATGTGGTGGTTGCCAATATTTTGGCAGGTCCATTAAAGGAACTTCATTCGGTCATCACTGCCTATGCTCGACCAGGTGCCGACATTGCATTATCAGGTATACTTGAAGTACAGGCTGAGTCTTTACAAGAGGTTTATCAACAAAATTGCCAGTTGGACCCAATAAAGGTGGTTGATGAGTGGGTTAGAGTTAGCGGTAAAAAAGTTTAATCGATACCGTTATGCTTGAATTTGACGTAAAACCCGTGTTTAGAAACGGTGTTAGCAAATGTCAATAGCCCAAAGCGAAAAAAAAACTGCCTTTGTTTAAAAAATAACCTTTGATTTTTGCTGAAAAACCAGTAAACTTAGCGCCCTCTTGAGCTGAGTGTGTTTTTTTTGAACGATTGGCTTAGGATGCAAGCAAGTACAAGTGCAGTACAAAAAACAACAGTAAATGTCCTGACTGATGAAAAGTCGGGTAAGAAATCAGAGAGATAGCGTCACTTTGCAAATTGGTTCGTACAAATTAGACAACAATTTAATTGTCGCGCCGATGGCTGGAGTGACTGACAAACCATTTCGAACCATGTGTATGAGTCTTGGTGCGGGGATGGCAGTATCTGAAATGTTGTCGTCAAACCCAAAGGTTTGGCAAACAGAAAAATCCAAAAACAGAATGGTCCACGGTGATGAATCCGGCATCCGTTCTGTGCAGATAGCGGGATCTGATCCCTTACTGATGGCTCAGGCCGCAGTACATAATCAAAACAACGGTGCCCAGATTATTGATATCAACATGGGTTGTCCGGCGAAAAAGGTCAATAAAAAATTGGCTGGGTCTGCGTTATTACAGCATCCCAAATTAGTCAGAGAAATTGTCCAGGCAGTGGTCAACGCGGTTAAGGTCCCAGTCACGTTAAAAATCAGAACTGGATGGGATCGACAAAACCGCAATGGGGTTGAAATAGCCCGCATTGCTGAGGAAGAAGGGATTCAATGTTTAGCGGTTCATGGCAGAACCAAAAGCTGCATGTACAAAGGGTTTGCAGAGTATGACACCATCAAAAGCATCAAACAGGCGGTGTCGATACCAGTGATTGCCAACGGAGATATTGATTCACCTCAAAAAGCCCGGCAAGTACTGGAGTATACTGATGCAGATGCCATTATGATTGGCAGAGCAGCACAAGGGCAACCTTGGATATTTCGAGAGATTGACCATTTTATTAAAACTGGTATGACACTGGCAAAGCCTTCGATAGACGAAGTGGCGCAGATTATGCTTAGCCATATTGCCAATGTTCATCAGTTATATGGTGATTTTACGGGGGTGAGAATAGCCCGTAAGCATATCACCTGGTATTTACGCAAACATGACCCTGAGGGTCAGTTTCGCGGACAGTTTAATGCGCTTGAGAGTGTCGACGAACAAATTGACGCTCTGAACCGTTATTTTTTACACGCTATTAACTTTAAACCATTAACTTAAAAAGAGAGAAAGATGTTTGAACAAGACGTAACTTATCCTTTCATCACGAATGCACACATTCAAACTCAGGACAAGCCACAGCCACTGCGTGACGCAGTCAGAAAGGCGGTTAAAAACTACTTGATGCAATTGAACGGTCAAGACGTTGAAGGTGTATATGACCTGGTCCTGTCTGAGCTTGAAGCGCCTTTATTAGAGCAAGTAATGACCTACACTCGCGGCAACCAAACGCGTGCAGCGATCATGTTAGGCATTAACCGTGGTACTTTGCGCAAGAAACTTAAGCGCTACGGCATGAACTAAACAGCACTTTTTATTAGTGTTGAATTAAGTTTTCAAGAAAAAGCACCCTAATGGGTGCTTTTTTGTTTTTGATACATGGATGTATCAATACCTGCTTGCAGGGTGAAAGGGGACGGAAGGCGAAAACTTGGAGCGTTCAGTCCCCTTGAAGTGGAGGCAGTATGCCGACAGGAGCACGACGCAGGTATGACCAACCTCCAGTCAACAACACAACCAAATAAAAACAACAGCATAACGATACTCCAAATACAAAACACCAACCGTAGGGTGCGCACTGCGCACCATTAACGTGGAATAACAACAACCCTATTTCATCCCAAACTTGCCTATACATTGATGAATTTTTTAAATATGGATGTAATAGCGGCAGGTCCATGGTGCGCCAGCTTGTTGATTTAATCGCCGTAAGATGGGTAGAGCGGAGCGAAACCCATCATTTGTGCCAGAAATTGCCGTAAAATCGCCATTTATTGCCAAATTATGATGGGTTTCGCCTTAGGCTCTACCCATCCTACGGCCAAGCGGACTTTTTCAACAGCTTGGCGCAGTACGCACCCTACCTACAATGACGTTATATACACCAAAGCCAAATATTCCCACGACAAGCCACGCATATTCTGTTACAATGCGCCGAAATTTCAGGCCATCAGATGCTTTTGCCATTCCGCTCAACTTCTATACATTTTACGTTCTAGATACGTCAATATAGATTTCAGCGACAATAGCCCCCCTGACGCTTAACGCCTGACACAGAATTTACATCGTTTCGTTCTACCCACACATTGATATTTTTTCTACTTTGAGGTGATAAAAAGTAATGGATACACTTCGTCCTGTTCGTCGCGCATTAATCAGCGTTTCTGATAAAACTGGTATTGTTGAATTCTCCCGCGCATTAAGCGCCAGAGGTGTTGAACTACTTTCCACTGGCGGCACTGCCAAACTTCTGGCCAAGAATGATATTCCGGTCATCGAAGTGTCCGATCACACCGGTTATCCTGAAATGATGGATGGCCGGGTTAAAACCCTGCACCCCAAAATTCATGGCGGCATTCTTGGCCGTCGCGGCACCGACGACGGCATCATGGCTGAACATGATATTGCCGCCATCGATATGGTGGTGGTGAATCTCTACCCCTTCGCCAACACCGTGGCCAAAGCAGGTTGCACACTAGAAGACGCGATTGAAAATATCGATATCGGCGGACCCACCATGGTTCGTGCCGCCGCCAAAAACAACAAAGATGTTGCCATTGTGGTTAACGCCGCTGATTACGACCGGATATTAACCGAACTTGAACAAAACGAAGGCAATACCACCGCCAAAACCCGTTTTGACTTGGCCATTGCTGCTTACGAGCACACCGCCCAGTACGATGGTATGATCGCCAACTACTTCGGCACCATGGTCACCAGTTATGCTGACGATAAAGACCAGGTCACCGATTCAAAATTCCCTCGCACTTTCAACGCTCAATTCATTAAAAAGCAAGATATGCGTTATGGCGAAAACTCGCATCAAGATGCGGCATTTTATGTTGAAGCAGACATTGAAGAAGCCTCAGTGTCTACCGCAACCCAGTTGCAAGGTAAAGCATTGTCGTACAACAACATCGCCGATACTGATTCTGCATTAGAATGCGTTAAAGAATTCGCCCAACCGGCTTGTGTTATCGTTAAACACGCTAACCCTTGTGGCGTTGCTTTAGGCGAAGACATCTTCGAAGCTTATGAACGTGCTTTCAAAACCGACCCTACGTCAGCCTTTGGCGGCATCATCGCCTTTAACCGAGAGCTTGACGAAAAGACAGCCAAAGAAATCGTTGCCCGCCAGTTTGTTGAAGTGATCATTGCCCCGACTGTTTCAGCACAAGCCAGAGCGGCAGTGGCGAAAAAGAAAAATGTTCGAGTCCTTGAATGTGGCCAATGGCAAAGCAGAACCAGCAAAACCGATATCAAACGCGTTAACGGCGGTATCTTGGTACAAGACCGCGACCAGGGTATGGTCGGCGCTGATGATTTAAAAGTGGTCAGCAAACGCCAACCGACCGAAGCTGAGTTGGTTGACTTGATGTTCTGCTGGAAAGTGGCCAAATTTGTTAAATCTAATGCCATCGTTTACGCCAAAGGCAATATGACCATAGGCGTGGGTGCTGGTCAAATGAGCCGAGTTTACAGTGCCAAAGTCGCCGGTATTAAAGCCGCTGACGAAAACCTTGAGGTGGTGGGTTCGGTGATGGCATCTGATGCCTTCTTCCCGTTCAGAGATGGCATTGACGCCGCCGCTGAAGCTGGTATCACCGCGATTATCCAGCCAGGTGGTTCAATGCGTGACAATGAAACCATTGCTGCTGCTGACGAGCACGGCATGGCGATGGTCTTTACCGGTATGCGTCATTTCAGACATTAATCAATAAGCCTGCGCGGCTTTGGTCGCGCACTTTATCCTCAAATTAATCATTCAAAAGCGGACTCCTAATGAAAGTATTGGTTATTGGCGGCGGTGGTCGTGAACACGCACTGGCTTTTAAAGCTGCACAATCGGCAAAAGTCAGCAAGGTATTTGTGGCCCCGGGTAATGCCGGCACCGCCCTTGAAAGCAAATTAGAAAATGTCGCCATTGGCGCAGAAGATATTGCGGGTTTACTTGCGTTTGCCCAGCAAAATAGCATTGATTTGACCATCGTTGGCCCAGAAGCCCCTTTGGTTGCGGGTATTGTTAATCAATTCAGTGAAGCCGGTCTGGCCATCTTTGGCCCAAGTGCTGGCGCTGCCCAATTAGAAGGTTCAAAAGCCTTTAGCAAAGACTTTTTGGCTCGCCACAATATTCCCACAGCGGCATATCAAAACTTTACTGAAATCGAACCTGCCAAAGCGTATATCACTCAGGGTGCATTCCCTATCGTGATCAAGGCTGACGGCTTGGCAGCAGGAAAAGGCGTGATCATCGCCGCCACCGAGCAACAAGCATTTGATGCCATCGAAGACATGCTCGAAGGCAACAAGTTTGGCGATGCCGGTAGCTGTGTGGTTATCGAAGAATTTTTGGTCGGTGAAGAAGCCTCATTCATCGTGATGGTCGATGGCAAGAACATCCTGCCCTTCGCCTCATCACAAGACCATAAAGCCCGTGACAACGGCGACAAAGGCCCTAACACTGGCGGTATGGGTGCATACTCACCTGCACCTGTGGTCACTCAGGCAGTGAATGACTGGGCGATGGAAAACATCATCATCCCAACCGTGCAAGGCATGGCGGCTGAGGGTAATGACTACAGTGGTTTCTTGTATGCAGGTTTGATGATCTCCGCTGATGGCAGCGCCAAAGTGGTCGAATTTAACTGTCGATTTGGCGACCCAGAAGCCCAGCCTATTATGATGCGATTACAATCGGATTTGGTTGAATTGTGTCTGGCGACGATTGCTGGCAAGCTCAATGAAGTCTCTATTGATTTTGACCCGCGCGCAGCGGTTGGTGTGGTATTAGCGGCTGGTGGTTATCCAGAGAGTTATGATAAAGGTGATGTGATTTCTGGTCTGGATTCAGACTTAAGCAAAAACATTAGCGACAGCAAAACCTTTCATGCTGGCACCAAAACTGTCGATGGTAACGTGGTCACTAATGGTGGTCGGGTATTATGTACCGTTGGATTGGGCGATAACGTCACTCAGGCGCAACAAAAGGCTTATGAGTTGCTCGACACCATCAGTTGGGATAATGTCTATTATCGTAATGATATTGCTCACCGGGCGATTACTCGCGAAAACAGTTAAGCGTTCAACAGAACAAGCATAAGGTCCGGATGCTGTGGGACTTGGAATACCACAGCATCCGATCTTATTGAATAACTCATCCATTCTCTATCAATCCAAACAAACGTGGTTCCCTTCGCTTGTAAAGATCAACAGCAACTGACTTAACTACTGACCAACTAACCTAACACCCTTATTTAAAGCGAAGAGTGTGCCAATCTGTAAATTATTTTATATTTCTTTAAAATCAAGGTGTTGTTGATATTTAATGGTTAGATAGGGAGTGTTTAGGCGAGTTTTTTGCTATTTGCAAATGAGGGAGTTGCAGATTGCTATGACTCTGGGCATTTGTTAAACCATTTCAGCCATAATGCTCTTTGCTTCATCAATAGACTCTTCACATAAATTATCGCTTTGAAGCGCGATATTGAGATATCTTTTTGTGGTTTGTATTTCTTTATCACTAACCATGTATAGCTTAGCGAGCTGTAATGCAGCTTCTCCATCTCCTTTTAGCACAGCTTGTTCAAAGTATTCTTTGGCAACTTTGATATCACCCAGCATTCGATACGTAATACCAATGTTGATCAGCGAAGAAGTTTGACCTGAACCAAGTGCTTTAATTTCCCACCTTATCGCTTCTTGATAATCGCAGGCTACCCCTTCACCGCAAGTATACATACTGGCTAATCGGCTCATCGCAGCGTAATCACTACGTTCAGCTAATTGGGTAAATAATAATAATGCCTTGGTAAAGTCGCCATTATCATAGGCATTGTCCGCCGCTATAAATATTTCGTCATCAGTCATATCTATTCCCTTAATTTAGTCTTCTTACCATCAATATAAGCTGATTGGCAAATATTGGCGAAACAAGTACAAACAACCCAATTAAAGACACAATGATATGACCATCTTAATTCCTTAGTGATGGTGTTATTGCATAAACCAACACCACAACCACTCATCATTAAGCCAATAGCAAGTAAAACAAAACAAGTTGTCATATTTTTTGTTTAACCAGTAATTCCAAGGTATCGAAACACCTACCAAGTGAGATATCATCATAAGGACTATTTTGACTCGTCAGCCATAAAAGCCATTCCTGAATAATTTCTATCTCATCATTTGTTAGTAACTGCCATCGATCAATAAAGAACTCATCCCAATAGTCAGGCTCAGGACTCCTGTCTAGTAAATTTACAATAGAATCGTAAATCAATAGATCATCTCTATGAGCTTTTAAACCAGCAATAAGAATTCCAGGCAAAAAATAACAATACGCCTCAGGCGTAAACCAATACATGACACTAAAATTATCTTCTAAATCAGCTATGGTTAAATTTGAATTGGTTAAGTCTTCAAAGTGACGAACTTCCAATAATTCATCTTCGCTCAAAGTACTGGATTTAGTCAATATTATGGGTCTATTCCAGTGCTTAAATGACAGTTCTATCCGCTCAGTTAGATTCATTGCATTAGGCCCGAACAAGTACCAACATTCTTCCATACATCAGCTAATTGAGTTTGATGCCCTAAGTCACCTCCATTCCAGCATTTTTGCTCTCTTTGAGATCTGGCTTGTGCTAACCGTAACCATGCTGCTTTTCTTATCCTTAATTCATATTTTGACATTCCGGCCCTACATTTACCCAACATCCCAACTTCTTTTTTTGCAGAACCAACTTTCTGGTTTAATTTCTTACATTCATCATCTGAATCATCATTACAGTCACTGGCTTCGTTTTGATTTATATTTGACTTAAACGCCTCTTGCATCCCCTCAATCCTTTGACTAAGCACCAAAGCTGATCCAACGGCAACAACAGCACAACCCGCAGTACCCACAGGCCAAAGGAAACAAACACCGACAGCACCAACCGCAGCCTGACCATTGGGATCATAATAATTAACCGGATTGCCGCCAACATAACCAAAGGTATTTATCCCAGCTTCCAACCCAATCGGATCACTACGCATATACCGTCCAGTAGCCGGATCATAATATCGATAATAGTTATAATGCAAACCACTCTCAACATCAAAATACTGCCCCGGGAACCTCGGATTAAAAGTCACAGGCTGATTATCACCATCAACATCGTCGTCAATGGTCCCCAAACCAAATGGGCTGTAATAAGCGCTCCACACCACCTCACCACTGTCATCACTCAGTTTGGTCGGCGCACCCAAGTGATTATTATGCACATATAATAACGCGCCTGCGGGTTGCGGTAAATCAGCCACTCTCACCAAGCGGATGGCGTCGGCACTGACTTTACCATTACAATCATTTAAGGTAATGGTTTCGTTGCCCTGGCCGTTAAAAGCAAAAGTCCCCAGCAGGTTCCATTGGCTACCGTTAGCGGTTTGATTGGCTAAAACTGTATCTGTGATGCCATCATGGTCAATGGCATAAACCGCTTGTTGGGCGTATTTTCTGTTTGATACCCACCTAGCGTAAACCTGATAACTGCCACCAATAATATCAGGGGGCCAACTGATGGCAGAATTACTGCCACCATTGGCGATTTGATGATAACCGTTATAGGATTTTCTGCTCTTGCTTTGACTCCATTGACCAACCTTGCTGACCATTGAATCAGCGTCATCAAAAGCCAAATCTTCTGGTACTGGCGTGGTCGTGTCAGGATTATAAATCACCGATAACAGTTGATCATTCAAATAGATATATTCGACCACACTGGTGCCAGCGGCGTTGATTTCGCTAATCAGCCGACCCGCCAAATCGTAGAGATAATAAGTGGTGACCCCAGCGGCGATTTTGGTTGTTCGCTGACCCAGATAGTTATATTGATAACGGGTGATAACGCCGTCATTGTTTGCTGATACCATCCGCCCAGCGGTATTGTAACTAAAGCTGATATTGTCTTTTGCAATGGTCTCGCCAGCAGCATTGTAAATAAAGTTACTGGTGGTTGAACCGCTGATGGATTGCAGGTGATGGCTGCTAGGGGCATAGCTATAGTTGTCGATTTGACCGTCGTTAGCACGACTTAAACGGTTACTGATGGCATCATAACTAAAATCGAGTTGGCCATAATCACCATCAGCTTCAATCAAACTTTGCAAAGGCGAATAAGCAAAATTTTGATTGTCTTTGCTGTTGATGATATCAGTGATGGTTTCAAGGTTATTACGCGCGGTAAAGGTAAATTGTTTGTTCTCAACAGAATCGGTAGATTGGCCCGTCAGTCGAAAATCTAAATCGAATTGACGATTCAGGGTCAAACCATTGCCATAATCAACGTCAGTCATCGGCCCAAAAGGCAGGTAATTAATATTGTCGGCCAACATTTGCACCTGGCCATCAACCGTCATACTGAGTTGACTCACCTGACCAAGGCTAGTCAGACCAAAATCAATCCTTCGACCACTGGGATAAGTCATGCCTATTGGTTGGTTTTTATCATTGTAATGATAGCGGGTGATAAGGCTATTGCCGCCCACTGCCACTTTGTCTTCTGCCAATCTGTGAATTATTTTATATTGGTTTAGAATCAAGGAGTTATTGATATTTAATGGTCAGATAGAGAGTGTTAGGTGAATTTTTTGCTATTTGCAAATGGGTGAGTTGCAGATTGCTGTTGAGTAAATACAGTCCAGTGCCCATGCGATTTTAAATTGCTATAATTTTATTGTACCTTTATATGGACTTCCTATTTTAAGAGCTGAGGCAGGTTTCGCCATTTAATATACATTAATAGTTGAAATATAGTTTAAAGCCCCCAAATATAGTGAACTTCCAGTGCACCCAGCCCTAATTGATATGAATGGTAAAAATGACTAAAAAGAAAAAACCAGCCCAACCTGTTATAGGGCTTACTGGTATCAGTGAAATTGAGCTTACAAACAACTTATTTACTGACGTTAGAACCTTAATTACCTATGACAACAAACAACGGTTGTACCCTGCATAACTGTGCCACATTTACGCAGCTTTCATCAGCCGTTTAGGTAAATCAGTAAGCTTAAACATCC
>JBLGCB010000132.1:0-14618 GCA_047617105.1 Phenylobacterium sp.
GTTTGATGATGGGATTCCGTTTTAGGGGGTATTTAAGGTGTTGAAATAAAAAAGGGCCTAGGCCCTTTTTTTAACAATATAAGCTGCGGCATTTATCTTCGGATATAGAGCGGCGGCTACACCACCAGCGACTTTATGGTTGATGTGTTATTAAAGGCGAAAAAAGAGCTGTCTACGGTGACGGGTTATACCGATGCGAAATGTAAGATTAAGTGGGTGGATTTTCAGTAAGCAGTGATTTAACAGTATCCTAAAAGGCTTTGGGTCGATTTTACGTGAATAGCAAATAGCGTGAAATTGGCCATGTCTCAGTCCAGCCTAAATGCCCGTATTACCCGCCATTAGCAATCTAATTTTATTTAGTTTAAATACCAACCAATGCAGATGACCGTCCCAGCAATCGACCTTTGCGCTCTATCTGGATCACCGATTTCCATTCCTCGGCTAATCAATAATTCAACCAACTCGCCGTACTCTCGAAACTCTTTAGTGTCTTCTTGAGCCTTCATAGGGATAGTTTTGTTCATGGGGTTTTAGTTTATAGCAAGGGGAATATAAGAGAAATGGTCAAACCATCACTTATACCAAGACAAGGAGAGGGCTTAACACTGTTAATGAGCATCGTACGCCAACATCGTATTTTATCAAGTTTTAATTCGCATTGTAATGTGACTTTAGCCAGTCATCATGTGAGTCGGTAAATGAAATACACTTTCTTACAGTCATATAGTTTCCCTCACAGCTAAAATAGCAACAGTTGTGAGTTGACCAGTAGGCCGGGTATCGTTTAAGAAGATTGAACTAAAGTATTGAAAAATAAGGAATATAAAAAAAAGGTGTGAGTTGGCCTATAAGCCGGGTTCTGTCGAGAACAATCATTCGTCTAGGCCTGCAATCGCTCGCAGGCTCAAGCAACCTACCCGGTTTCAACGCGGGACGCGCCATACGAAACCCTATTTGGTCTTGCTCCGGGTGGAGTTTACCTTGCAACCAACTGTTACCAGTGGTCCGGTGCGCTCTTACCGCACCCTTTCACCCTTACCTCCTGCTTGCGCAAGTGGCGGTCTACTCTCTGCTGCACTTGTCGTCGGCTTGCGCCGCCCAGGCGTTACCTGGCACCCTACCCTATGGAGCCCGGACTTTCCTCCCGCTGATAATTTTCATACCAGCCGGCGATTGCTCGGCCAACTCACCGGGGCATTCTAACCGATTCGACCGTTTATTACAGTTTTATTTTGATAGGCTGTTATACTAATCCACCAAAAAAAAGTTCGCCCTATAAGAACACATAGCAGAATAAATAGGTCCCATGATTAAATTAAATAAAAACAATGCATTGCCCCTTATTTTTAGCGCCCTTTTAAGCGCTGTTTCTTTGCACACCAGCGCCGCTAACAGTACCAAGACAGTTGAACTAAATATCGAAGAACTGCGCATCCCTAAAGCCACAGCCGCCATACCAACCGTGCTAAATCGACTCGATATACCAGTCAACCAGTTTCGCCAGCAATTATCTCAAGCCGCTGAGTTTAAAGCACTCAATAAGTTGATAAAACAACACGGCCAGGCACTGTGGCAAGCAGCAGTGGTATCCTTTAAATCTGCCAACGACTCAGACGATCGGCCGTTGTATTGGGCTAGGCTCAAAATGAGTAGCGCATTAAAACAATCCGCCTCTTTTAATGCGTTATCAAAAATACAACAACAGCAACTATTATGGTCATTAGAACTGGCATCTCGCGGCCAACACGATGTTGAGTTTAATCAAAACACCAGCAAGAAAATTCTGATCACCGGCTTTGACCCTTTCTTTCTAGACAGAAACATCGACCAGAGCAATCCCTCAGGTGTCGCCGCATTAGCATTAGACAACTTGGTGCTAAACCTAAAGAAAGGTCTAAAAAATGTTGATGCCGAAATCGAAAGTCTCGTCGTGCCTGTACGCTTCGCCGACTTTGATCAGGGCATGATCGAAACCCTGCTAGCCCCTTATTTTAAAGCCCATGATGTCGATATGATTGTCACCATCAGCATGGGTCGTGATGAGTTTGATTTAGAACATTTTCCCGGCTTACGACGCAGCTCTAAGGCCCCCGACAATCTCAATGTTTACACCGGTGCCAATGAAAATAACCCTATCATCCCCCGACTGGGCAACAAAGCCCTTAAAGGCCCAGAATTTATCACTTTTAGTTTACCCGTCGAGGCAATGCTAAAAGCCAAAGGGGCATTTACAATCAATCATAACCGCAATGTGATTTTAGCTGCTCGCGAACTGTCAAGCGATGGCTCTGGCGACCTAGTTGGTCAGATTGCCGTCGAAGGTTCCGGCGGCGGTTACTTATCCAATGAAATATCTTACCGCAGTTTATTATTGCGTGACCAATACCATAAAGATTTACCAGTGGGGCATATTCATACTCCACGTTTTAAAGCGTTTGATGGCGAGAAATCCGCCCAAATTGTCAAACAAATCAAAGCGATGTTAACCGAGGCCCTAACGGCGATTTAGCCCACTGACTACGATACCCAGATTCATTGTCAACAAAAAAAGACCAGCCAATCTCCGGCTGGCGCTTTTTATTGCCCTAAAACCAACAAGCTACTATAGTAGGCCCGCTCAAAACGATTATAAAAACTAATGTAAGAAACTAATATAAGAAACTAATATAAAAACAGGGATAACTCTTAATGACAAAAGCAATGACAGTGCTCAACACACTTCTACTCGGTGTGGTGGTAATGGTGTCCGTCGCCTGCACATCCTCTGCCAACAGTGATCAAGCAGATGTAGCGGCAACGACCAAACAAAAACAAGCGATGAAAGATAACTTACGCGCCCACATCGAATTTCTTGCTGATGATTTATTACGAGGCCGTGATACCGGCAGCGTTGAATATGAAATAGCCGCCAGATATGTCGCCAGTCATTTCAAACAGTTTGGTTTACAGCCTGCGGGAGAAAATAACAGCTGGTTTCAATCGGTGCCTTTTACCAAAAGTACGCCGGATAAAAGCTCACTTGAGATGATAGTTCATGGCACTCAATCCTCGGATAAGTCAATAAGCTTCACTTACCCAGAGCAATTTATGTCAGGGGCCAATGCCCTGACCACGCAGGACGATATACGCGCCAAACTGGTTTTTGTTGGTTATGGCATTGTTTCAAAAGAAATGAACCTTAACGACTATGCCAACCTCGACGTCAAAGGCAAAATCGTGGTAGCACTGACTGGCCGACCCGCGTATTTACCCAGTGAACAAGGTGCCCATGTGAGTTCGAGACATGAAAAACGCCGCAATGCCGCCGAAAGAGGTGCAGCAGGGTATATTACCGTTCATACGCCTTTAAAAGAAAAATCAACCACCTATGCACGAATGACCGAAGGTGCTGGAAGAGCTGACTTTAAATTTCAATTAAAAGAAGGTGGCATCTTTGGTCAATACCCAACAATCAAAGGAACTGCTTATATCCACACTGATGCCGCCCGACAGCTATTTTGGGCAGCCGATATCGACTTAAACGAAATCTTCGCTCAAATTGAGCAAGACAAAGTCCCTACTGGCTTTGATATGAATGTGGAAGTATCTCTGAAGCGCAAAAGCGCACATCAAACCATTTATAGTTCTAACGTCGCTGGTATTCTTGTGGGCAGTGACCCGACATTAAAACATGAGTATCTGGTTTACAGCGCCCATTTAGATCATATTGGCGTTCATGGTAAAGGTGAAGATAAGATTAATAATGGTGCGCTAGACAATGCCTCGGGTATTGCCATTATGCTTGAAACCGTCCGTCGTTTTACCCAAGGTGAAAGACCAAAACGTTCAATTTTGTTTGTTGCGGTTACCGCCGAGGAAAAAGGTTTACTCGGTTCTAATTACTTTGCCCGTTACCCAACCGTACCAATAGAGTCTATGATTGCCAATATCAACCTTGATATGCCGATCATCACTTACCCATTCTCTGACATCATTGCTTTTGGCGCTCAGCACTCCAACTTGGAAGGGTTTGTCAAAACGGCAACCCAATCAATGAATCTAACCCTCAGCCCAGATCCCATGCCAGAACGCGCCATTTTTACTCGTAGCGATCACTATTCATTTGTGCAACAAGGCGTGCCTGCCATCTTCTTGGTGCCCGGCTTCACCTCAAGCGACCCTACCATCAATGGCGCTCAGCTGTTTGGCCAATTCTTTACCCAGCATTACCATCGCCCCAGTGACGATATCTCGCAGCCTATTGATTATGATGTTGGTGCGGTATTTACCGAGGTTAACTTCGCGATTGGTAAACAAATTGCCAATACCCAGCAACGCCCGCGCTGGAATGAAGGTGATTACTTCGGTGATATGTTTAGTAAAAACGGGCATTAGTTGGGCTTCACCATTTGGAGACTAAACCGCTAAGCCATTAAAAACGCTAACCCGGCTTTAATGGCTTTAACTCAAAGTGTATTTTTGATGGTTTTTTGGTGTATGCTGATTTAGAGGAATGTATATTTTTAGATTTAGAGGTATACTGACTGCTTACTTTCTAAGCGATATATAATTAGCTTGTGCTTTATATAAAAGAATTGTTCAGATTAGGAGTTTTCATTATGAAAAAGTTTACTTTATTACCAAAAAATACAAAGCCTCAAGGCGATGACCAAGGTGTTGATATGTTTGACCTCTAGTATCTAATTTTTTCATATACAGTAGAATTTCTTGTTTTCTTGTCGGCTTCATCGCCAGCATTTATCTTTTATTAGGCATCATCTCGAATCGTTCTTCTGGTATAACGTGTTACCTTGCCTTGTTTGACTTCTTCAGTGGCCAGTAATGCTTCGCTAACAAACCCATAGGATAAATCCGGATTATCAATCATCATCTGGCCAACCTTAGCCAAGAATTCAATTTGTTGTGCCACTGTACGGTTCTGTGCTTGCGCATGAATTTTTGCCTTCGTGACCAAATGCTTATCCAAACGGACATTTATTGTCATAGGACACCTCTTTATTGACAAAAACCATCAACATATCTTTGTACTGCATAAATATCATCGATACCACCTCTAGCCAAACGTTCTGCCGGAGATAGTCCGTTAAAGGCATAATCATGATTAGGACTTTTTAACCAACGTTGCCGACCACCCTCATCACAAAAAAGTAATTTAAGCGTTTTATATATGCCCAATAAAACACTTATTCTTTCCAATTGCTCAATACTTAACCTGCCAACATCATTACACACCCATTTCTCATAAGTCTGCTTTGGCACACCGCCTAAAATGGCGCAACATTCAATGACAGACATATTCCATTTTTCCATCATCCGAATAAATGCCTGAATCGCAGTGGCAGAATAGGTTTTTATCATCGTTTCATCAAGTTGTACCAAATCAGCCACAACAATGTCTCGTTTTGACATTTCAATTCTTCTGTAGAAGGAGTTATCATATACAAAGCGTATACGAACATGTAGATTTAGTCCAATCTATCCAGACTTATTCAAGCTCCAGCCCCAACTTATACAAATCATTTTTCTTCAATTCATAATGCACCGCCACCACAGCAGCCGCTTTTTTCAATGGCAACTCTTGCTTGAGTATTTTCAGCAATGCCACTGCCTCAGCAGGCGTATCGCCAGTCTCGACGGGTTTAGTACTAAACATCAACACCATTTCGCCTTTTCGATGCACATCCTCAGCATTTAACCAATCCAGTAACTCTTTAGCACTGCCACTGAAAAAGGTCTCAAAGGTCTTGGTGATTTCTTTGGCCAACACCACGGTAGTCTCTTCGCCCAGCGTCTCACAAATGGCCGCCACTGAATCGGCAATACGACGGGGGCTTTCGTAGCAAATCACCGTGCCCTGCAAATCACTGGCTTGCTGTAAAAAATCTTGCTTGGCTTTTTGCTTAACCGGAATAAAACCGAGAAAACTGAAATTGTCGGTCGCCAAACCTGAACAACTCACCGCAGCAATCGCGGCACAGGCACCAGGGATCGGCGTCACTTGTACACCCTGCGCACGACACAAGTTAACAATGGCATAACCTGGGTCGCTAATCAGCGGGGTTCCGGCGTCTGATACCAATGCCACATCTTGGCCTTGTTCAAGCCATGATAAAAGCAAACCAGCCTTCGCTTTTTCGTTATGGTCATGAAAAGCGGTGGTTTTGGTGGTAATTCCATAGTGCGACAACAGCTTGCCAGTGTGGCGCGTGTCTTCGGCGGCGATCATATCAACCGACTTGAGGGTTTCAACCGCTCGGTAGGTCATGTCGTTGAGGTTGCCAATCGGGGTGGCAACGATAAATAATTGTCCAGTTTTCGTCATTTTATCTCATCTTCGATTGAGGTTACCCTTACTCAGCGCTAAGATAACACTTCTTTTTGCTTATGCCTTGTAAATTATGCCATTGAACCAATCCAAACCAACTTTGTTTGCTCTTTTAGATCACAAAGTCGCTTCAAAAAGCGTGCGAATCATTATCATCACTCTATTCGGTGCTTATTTGGCCGCTTGTGCCTCACAAGCGCCTAAAACGGTAGCACAAACCGAAACCAAACCCGTGGTTACCGCCCCCGCCAAACCTGTGGTTTACAGCAGTGATGATTACTTGCGTAAAGCCAAGTTAAACAACGACTCGCCCACTTTGTTGTTACGCTCGGCTCAAACTGCCTTTGAAGAGGGCAGTTTCAATAAAAGTCTGATCATTGTTAAATCACTGGCCAAAGCCAACCCGCCACCAGAAATCTCGGTGCGGTTATTACTCACAGAAGTCCGTAATTATCTGGCGCTTAAACAGCTCAATGCCGCAGAGCAAATGCTAAACAGCAAACAAGCCGACAACCCAGAGATTAAACATGATATTGCGTTACTCCGAATCGACTTATATAGCCAACAACGTCGTTATATCGAATCTCTGCGACAATTGTTTGCGGTCGAAAAACACATTGAAAATGGCGAAATTCAGGCCGACCACGGCGACATCGCCCGAACCATCTGGCAACAACTTAACCAACTGCCAGATATCAGTCTCAATACTTTTGAATATGAAGATTATACCAACGCCAAATCATGGATTCAGTTAGTGCAACTCACCCGTCTCTATGCCGGTTCACCCAGCAAGTTACAACGCCATTTGCAAAATTGGTATGAGTTACACCCAATGCACGCTGCCATGAGTGTATTACCCGAGAGTTTTCAACGCTCTTTGGCCATTGAGCCATTTGCACCAAAGCGAATTGCCGTTCTCTTACCATTCACAGGTAAGTTTCGCAAGCAAGCTCAGGCGGTACGTAATGGTTTATTGGTCGCCAATCAAGACAAGCACAATATTGAGTTGATGTTTATCGACAGTGAGTTACCGCTAACCACCGTTGAACAACGATTGCAGTCGCAACAAGCCGATTTTGTGATTGGTCCTTTGCTTAAAGAAAAAGTACAGGCACTGGCCAGCAGTGAAGTATTGGCCAACTTACCGACTTTATTTTTAAACAGCGCCGCGCCCGCTGATACGGTTAATCAACAGCATTACTTTTTTGGCCTTAACCCCGAGGATGAAGTCAAACAGGCGGCCATCAGAATGTTCAAATTGGGCTATCGTAAACCGTCGATCATTGCTCCACGTAACGCCACCGGTAAACGGTTAAGTGCAATTTTCATCGACACCTGGCAAACCCAGCGTTCCAGCGAGCAAATCATGCAGCCCGAAACCAGCTATTTTTCCGATCAAAAAGAAATGCAAATAGCGGTTAAAAATATCCTCGATGTTGAACAATCTAAACAACGTATCGCCAAAATCAAATCTCTCATTAATAAAAACCTCAAAACCGAATCTCGCAATCGTAAGGATTTGGATGTAGTATACGTCATCGGTAATAATATTCAGACCAAGCTGATCAAACCGCTGATTGACGTCAATACCAGCCCGTTTACCACCCCGCTGCCAGTGTATGCCACCTCTAGAAGCCATGCCACTGGCAGTGACAATAGTGATAAGCGTGATTTGAAATCGCTGACCTTCACCGAGATCCCCTGGCTGCTTGACAGTGAACGCCGTTATGCCAGACAACGCATCCTGTTCGATCAGCTATGGTCACACCAAAATGAATCGCTCAAACGCTTATTTGCCCTGGGTTATGATTCGCTGTTTTTAATTGACCGAATAGCCCAGTTACGGGTGCTTAATGGTTTAACCGAACAAGGCATGAGCGGATTGATTTCAATCGATGCCAATGGTTTTATCTCACGCCAACACTTGTGGGCGCAATACGATAATAAAGGCCAAGTTGTTCCGGTAGTATTTAACTAATGCCTAGCTTAATCCGCTTCAAACGTTGGTTAAGTCGAGATATAGGTCAAATCAACGAAGATATTGCCCGTCAATACCTGATAAAGCAGGGTTTACGCTTTATTGTCGCAAATTATCATTGTCGCTACGGTGAGCTAGACCTTATAATGGCCGACCATACGGTGCTGGTTTTTGTCGAGGTCAAATTTCGTCGAAATCACAGCCACGGCGGTGCTGCCGCTGCGGTCAACCATTCAAAACAACGCAAGCTGATTAAGACCGCCCAGTGGTATATGCAACAACAGGGGCTGTCTAATAACGTGACTCGTTTTGATGTTATTGCCATTGAAGGTGATGATAGCCAAATACGTTGGATCAAAAACGCTTTTCATGCTGATTAGAATGACAAACCTGTGCCAGACATGCGACAGATAACGCTTTACGGAACCATTAATGCTCGAAAAAATCAAATCAATCTACACCGAAAGTATCCAAACGTTTATTTCATCCGGTGAAGTGCTGCCCGACCAGTTACAATTGGCCTCAAACATGATGGTCCAGTGCCTGCTAAACGGCAATAAAGTGATCACCTGTGGCGTTGGCAGCACCACTTTGCTGGCCGATCACTTGGCCGATATGCTGGTCAACCATTATGAAATCGAACGCCCTTGTTTACCCGCGCTATCACTCAGTCACAATTTATCCAGTGATGGCGATTGCTACGCCCGCCAAATTAGAGCACTGGGTAACGCAACCGACATTTTGCTGGCCATTTCGCCACTAGGCCATGATGAAGTGGTCATCAGTGCGGTAGAATCAGCATTAACCAAAGACATGATTGTGATTGCTCTCACTGGGGGCGATGGCGGTGAACTCGCCGGGTTGCTAAGCGACAATGATGTAGAGATCAGGATCCCTTCTACTCGCCCCTCACGCATCATCGAAACCCATTTGTTTAACATTCATTGCTTATGCGACTTGATAGACACTATGTTATTTAGCCAACCAGCAGAAAACGAAGAATAATCTCATGATCAACGCCTCTACCCAAGCCAACACCACAACCACTTTTTTAGTCAAGAGCATTGCTGCTTTACTACTGCTAAGCCAACTACAGGGTTGTGCAGCCATTGTTATCGCAGGTGCCGCTGGTGCCGCCACAGCGGCCAATGACAGCCGTACTTTGGGTGTCCAGTTGGACGACAGCAGCATCGAAGTTAAAGCCGCTATGGCGCTCTCAGCGATAGAAGGTTTAGATAACCACACCCATATCAACCTCGTCAGCGTCAACGGCAACCTGCTGGCTGTCGGTCAGGCCACCAGTACATTTTTGCGTGATAGCGCTGTTAAAGCATTGTCCACCGTCGAAGGGGTCAAGCGGGTCCACAACCAAATCAAAATCGGCAGTATCACCTCAATTCTGACCCAAACCAACGATGGCTGGATCACCTCAAAAGTCAAATTCAAGCTGCTGGCAGAAAAATCCATTCGCAGTAACAATATTAAAGTCGTGACTGAAAACGCCGAAGTATTTTTGATGGGATTGGTGAGCAAAGAAGAATCGGTTAAAGCCGCCGAAGTGGCGCGTAATATTTCCGGAGTAGTTAAAGTCATTAAAATGTTTGAAGTAATGTAACTGTTCAGCGCACTCATCTTTCACACCATAACGGCGTTATTATCGTACTCAAACAGTTACAAAAGAAGTGAAGGATGAAAGGGATTATGCCCGAATGATGATTCATCGCGGGCATTGCAGATATGACGGGTTACTTCACCACACTCAGATGAGAACCTTTCTTCTTCGGCTTTTTGGCCGGCGGTTCATCATTGCTGGTGGGTTCGGTTGATGCTGTTGGCACTATTGAAATTGGCGTGACTTGCGCGCCGCCAGATACCGGTGCTACTGGAGATACCGCTTCAACCGCAGATATCGATGGTACTGCGGCGACCACAGGTCTGAGTGGTTGCACAGACGCTTCTGCTGGCGGTGCTACCGCAAAACCAGTACCTTCACCCGTTTCTTTGGCAAAGATGGCCAATACCGCACTGCATGGAATATACAAGTGATGAGGCACACCACTAAAGCGAGCATTAAACTCAATCGCTTCGTTGCCGACAATCAAGTTACCAGTGGCACCAGGGCTAATATTTAAAGTGATTTGTCCATCCGGCTGAATAAATTGCTCAGGCACCATCACGTTGGCCTGACGGCTGTCTACCACCAAATATGGCGTGCAATCGTTATCTAGGATCCACTCATGAAACGCACGGATTAAATAGGGTTCTTTAGGTGACATAATTCTACCTGCGACACATAATGACGCGAAAAAATTTGGGAGAAGCAGGCATTGCAATATTACCTAACGTAATACAGCGCAATGCCTTTAAACACAGCGGGGATAAATCCTCCGCCTACATTAATACTTAGCGCGAATATCTCGTTCAACTTCAGTCAAAGACGCTTGGAACGACTCTCTTTCAAACAGACGAACCATATATGATTTTAACTCTTTGCTGCCAGCGCCAAATAATTCAATTTCGAACAACGGCAAACGCCACAATAGCGGTGCCATAAAGCAATCAATCAAACTAAAATCTTCGCTCATAAAATACGGCGCTTCAGAAAAAATCGGCGCGACACTTAATAAACCTTCTCTTAATTCCTGACGAGCCGCATCAATATCGCCTCGACCTTCAGTGATCTGATCAGCCAACTTGTACCAGTCATGCTTGATACGATACATCATCAAACGGCTACGGCCACGAGCAACCGGATACACAGGCATCAAAGGTGGATGCGGGAAACGCTCATCAAGATATTCCATGATGATATCAGACTGGTATAAACCCAGTTCACGGTCAATCAAGCTAGGCACAGTACCATAAGGATTTACTTCAAATAATGCCTCAGGCAAGTTATCTGGGTCAACCTGGTGGATATCAACGCCTACGCCTTTTTCGGCGAGCACAATACGTACCTGATGGCTGTAAAGATCAATCGATCCGGAGAATAGAGTCATCAAGGGACGTTTGTTTGCTGCTAAAGCCATAATGGCCTCCATAAAGTGTCAATCAATAGTACCAGAAAGGGGCGCTAATAGCGCCCCTGTTTTCTTGCTTCATTAAGCTAACAGATTAATGAATGTCACGCCAGAATTCTTTCTTCAATGCGTAGATCATCACTAATAACAACAGTAAGAACCACAATACCTTTTCACCAAGCGCTTCGGATTCTAAACGTGAAGGCTCACCGATATAAGCAAGGAAGTTGGTCAAATCAAGCGCTGCTTGGTCGTACTCAGCAGCATTCATTTCACCATCTTTGGCTTTAAGGCCGACATAAACATCTTTGTAGTCACCATCAACCAGTTTTCTCTCAGTGGCTTTGTATGGTACGCCTTGCAGCTCCATCAAAACATGAGGCATACCAACATCTGGGAACACTTCATTGTTAACGCCAAACGGACGGCTTGGATCAACGTAGAATGATTTCAGATAAGTATAAACCCAATCTGGACCACGTAAACGATTTTCCAGCGTCAAATCTGGTGGCGGTGCACCAAACCAGTTACCGGCATCGTCTTTGTTCATTGAGTTGGTGATCAACTGACCCACTTTAACGCCATCAGGCAGTAGGTATTTGGTGCCTAGCTCTAACGGCACACCGATGTCGTTAAAGGTGCGCTCATAACGTTGATACTGTAACTCGTGACAAGCTAAGCAGTAGTTCATATAAAGCTTGGCACCGCGCTGTAACGACGCCTTATCAGTCAAGTCAACATTGGCGTGTTCTAACGCCGGACCAGGACCACTGGAAGCCATTGCAAACGTCGGCAAAATGGCCAGCAAAATAATGAGAAATTTTTTCATTATGCAATCCTCTCTGGAACCGGTTGGGTTTTCTCGTTTTTACTGTATAACCACAAGAAGCCAAAGAACGCGAAGTAGATGAAGCCAAATACACGAGACAGAATCTTGTTCATGTAATCCGCTGGATCTGCACCCAATTTACCTAACACGATGAAGCTGATAGCAAATGCAGCGATGTTCCATTTGTGCGCAGCACAACGATAGCGAATAGAGCGAACTCGACCACGGTCAATCCACGGTAGCAAGGCTAACATGATGATGGCAGCGAACATTGCAATAACACCCCACAACTTATCAGGCACTGCGCGCAAAATCGCGTAAAAAGGCGTGAAGTACCATACTGGCGCAATATGCTCAGGTGTCTTCATCGAGTTTGCCGGTTCAAAGTTTGGCGGCTCAAGGAAGTAACCACCCATTTCTGGGGTAAAGAACATGATGTAGCAGAACACCATTAAGAAGATGGTGAAAGCCACTAAGTCTTTCAGTACCACGTACGGGAAGAACGGGATAGCATCAACAATGTCTTTTTTGTCAGTGTAATATTCATGGAATTTGAAATTTGGCTTCTCGTCGTCAGGAATAGAGCCTTTTTTCTTTTTGTTATCAATGCCGTCAGGGTTGTTTGAACCCACTTCGTGCAACGCGATAATATGAAGGAAAACCAGGATAACCAATACCAACGGCAATGCAATAACGTGCAAAGCGAAGAAACGGTTCAAAGTCGCGCCAGAGATAACATAGTCACCACGGATCCACAAAGTAATGTCATCACCAATCACTGGGATAGCACTAAACAGTGAAATGATAACCTGAGCACCCCAATAAGACATCTGACCCCAAGGTAACAGATAACCCATAAAGGCTTCAGCCATCAAGGCCAAGAAGATGAACATACCGAACAACCACAGCAACTCTCTGGGTTTTTGGTAAGAGCCGTAAATCATGCCACGGAACATATGCATGTAAACAACAAAGAAGAAAGCAGAAGCGCCAGTAGAGTGCATATAGCGTAACAACCAGCCATATTCTACGTCGCGCATGATGTATTCAACCGACGCAAAAGCACCCTCAGCAGTAGGGTTGTAGCTCATGGTTAGCCAAATACCAGTAACAATTTGGTTAATCAGCACGATGGTGGCGATAAAGCCAAAAAAGTACCAGAAGTTAAAGTTTTTTGGTGCAGGGTACTGCGCCAGGTGCATATTCCAAACACGAGACATTGGAATGCGTTCGTCAATCCAGTTAATCAGATTTTGCATTATGCGTCCTCCTGTGAAACACCAATCATAACGGTAGTATCGTTAATGAAATGGTAAGGTGGAATTTCGAGATTCAACGGCGCAGGCACGCCTGAGAAAACTCGGCCAGCCATATCAAAAGTAGAACCATGACAAGGACAGAAGAAACCTGAGTCCATGCCTTCAACCTGCTCGGCAAAAGTATCGGCGAGGAAAGTTGGTGAACAGCCCAAATGAGTACAAATACCCACAGCGATAAAGACTTCTTTTTTCAGTGAACGATAAACATTCTTGGCAAAAGCAGGTTGTTGTGGCTCTTCAGAATTTGGATCTTGTAATTGGTCAGTGAAGCCGTCCAATTTACTCAACATATTCGGTGTCCGGGATATAACCCAGACTGGCTTACCTCGCCATTTGACTCTGATTAATTGTCCCGGCTCCAGTTTGCTAAAATCCAATTCAACCGGCGCACCGGCAGATTTGGCTTTTGCACTGGGATTCCAAGACGCAATAAAAGGAACGGTTGCCCCAACGACTCCTACTCCGCCCACAACAGAAGTTGCAACCGTCAAGAAGCGGCGGCGACCATTACTTACAGGCGCGTTGCTCATCCACATTTCTCCACATTAAACATTGTATTTCGATCATTCGTTACGACTCAAAAAAAGCGCATACCAGTTGGTATAAAAAGCGATATAAAAAGCAGTAAAAACGGTAGCTTAAAAATAACCGGATGATCATAAAGAAAAGCCCATACTAAAACAAGGTCATTACGGGCTTTTCAACGAATAAAAGCGAATAAAGATCAATGTTTGTCAATGTTTTTGCGATGTTTTTCATTGACAACACCACAACGTAGATAAAATGAACGATATAGGCGTTTCGTGCCTTTTTAGCCAAAAATGACAACGTTGTCACAAAACTAAAGAAACAGGGTGGGAACTGGGGAATAATGCGGTGGAGTTGGACGGTTATTGCACTATTTTCAGCGAGTCTTGAGTTTCAGTTTGATATACGCACTGCGCACCATTAATCACCGGGCATCTCTTGGATTTTGCCCACCATGGGTTTGCTGTAAATCCACGTCATGGTGCGCCAGCTTGTGTCAAAACTCCAAACCGGCGATGAAATGACGTAGGGTGGTCACGCTTTTTGTGCCCACGCGTGACCTTGCAGTCATAAACAAGCCTTTTTCGAGCATATTCCATGATTCACGGTACTCTTG